>JAGQRJ010000558.1 GCA_020425635.1 Planctomycetota bacterium
CCGCGGGGACCTCGTGCACCGTCAGGCCCTCGGCGTCGACCGCGTAGGCCTTGGGCCCCAGGGCCTGGCCGTTGAGCTCGATCGAGAGCAGCTCCAGGGTCTCGCCGTGCAGCCTGAGCGGCGGCGTACCCTCGGCGCTCGGGGTGCGCTCGATCGCCAACGCCGCCTCGACCTCGGTCGACTCCTCGCCCAGCTCGAAGCGCAGCTCGACCGTGTTGATCGTGT
Organism: Planctomycetota bacterium; assembly: GCA_020425635.1. Taxonomy (GTDB): domain Bacteria; phylum Planctomycetota; class J058; order J058; family J058; genus JAGQRJ01. Next base: position 226 of record JAGQRJ010000558.1, read on the forward strand.
AGTCCGGCGGACGGTAGTCCAGGCGTTGAACGGGCTGCAGGGTCGTCTCGGTCGTCTTCATGGCGCCTCCAAGGCGCGTACTAGAGCACATGCACGCAGGGTTGTCAGTGCCTGGAGTCGCCCGAGTTCAGGCCTCGAGGCGCCACTTGCGGTCCTGGGCGACCGAGCGCGCGAGGGTCTCGAGCAGCTCGCCTGGGCCCGCCGGTCGCCGCTCGGGGTCGACCTCGACCATGCGCTGCAGCAGGCTGCGCAGGGGGTCGGGGATTGCGTTGGGGATCGGGACCGTCTCCTGGGCCATGCGTTGGAGTAGGTCGTAGCCGTAGAGCCCGGGGAAGGGCTCCTTCCCCGTGAGCGCGAAGCGCACGAGGTGCCCGAGGCTGAACAGGTCGGCCTGGGGGCCGAGGGGCTCGCCGAGCACGTACTCCGGCGCCATGTAGCCGATCGTGCCCACGAGCACGTCGGGGTCGGTCAAGAGGTCGCGGTCGGGGGCCCGCGCGAGGCCGAAGTCCACGAGCACGGGGTCCGCGGGGTCGCCGCCCCGAAGTACGACGTTGGCGGGCTTCAGGTCCCGGTGCACGAGGCCGTGGTGCGTGAGGCTGAACAGCGCGAGGCTGAGCCCCAGCAGCAGGTCCACGCCCTCGTCGGCGCTCAGCGGACCGTGCTGGCGCACGTGGTCGGAGACCGTGGACCCCCGGATCAGCTCGAGGACCATGTAGTCGTGACCCTGCCAGCGGGCGAAGCGCAGCAAGCGCGGCGCCTGAGGACAGGTGACGGCGCTCAGGGACTTGGCCTCGCGCGCGACGCGCTCGCGGATCGCCGAATCCCAGGTCGCGCGGTGCGCGATCTTGATCGCCACCGCCTGGCCGCTCTTGCGGTCGAGGGCGCGGTGAACCGTGGCGCAGCCCCCCCGGCCGAGGAGCTCCTCGAGCACGTAGCGCTCGTGCCAGAGCGTGCCGGGTGCCACGTGCGCTTCGCCACGGACCGGGCCCGCGGGGGCGTCCTTCCCCAGCAGCCGCCCCGTGCGCACCACCAACTGGGCGGGGGAGAGCGGCGGAGTCAGCACCGTGCTGGCGCCCGCCTCGTAGGCGCGGAGCACCGCGCGCTCGTCGTCGTGGGCGGTCACGTAGAGGATCGGGAAGTCGGCGCCGCTCTGCGTCCGCAGGCGCGACACGATCCGCAGCGCGCGGGTGGCCCCCGCGCCCTCCTGGATCAACCACAGGTCGGCGGGACGTTCGAAGAACGCGCTGGCCTGGGTCGCGTCTTCGATCCGCGTCACCGCGTGTCCGCGACGCGCGAGCGCATGAGCCGAGCCCGGCTTTGAATCGACGCACACGATCGACCCCATGTGGCCTCCGATGTCACCCGACCCGCTGGGCCGTGGACGGAAGAGCGGCTGCAAACTTGGTGCCTGCCCTAAGTCGCAGGACCGTGGGCCAGGGGAGGGGGGGTGACCCCCTCGCGCGGCGGGCCTGGCTCCTGCCTTGCACCGCAACGCCCTGCAAGCCGCGAAAGAGCGCGGAGCCTCGCCTCGTGGGGCGCACTCAGGCCCGAGCGACGCCTCCGCGGCTGGCTCAGGTTGTCGCCGGTGGTGACCCCTGCTACCTTCGCGCCTTCGCCCCGGGGGCGGAGACTCAGAACCAGCAGGAGAGCCATGGCAAGCACCGAAGTGAGCGCCGAAGGCGTCAAGAACATCATCAAGCAGCTCGGCTACGAGATCCTCAGCGATCGCGAAGACGTGTTCACGATCAAGGGCTCGAGCGGGGTCAAGATCCTCTGCGCGGTCGAGGAGAGCATCCTCAACGTGACCCTGCCGCTGATCACCGTCGCCAAGAGCGCGGTGACCCACGCCGTGGCGATCGACATGCTGCGCAGCGACAACGGGATCTCGACCTCGCACGTCGAGCTCTTCGAGCGCCCGGGCGACAAGTACAACATCGCGCTCATGAACTACTGCAAGCTGCAGGAGCTGGGCGACGACGACATGGACGACATCGAGACGGCGATCGAGTTCATCGAGCTCGACGCGGTCAAGGCGCGCGGGCTGC
>JAGQRJ010000559.1 GCA_020425635.1 Planctomycetota bacterium
CGAGGCCGAGACCGAGGCCGAGGCCGACGCCGACGCCGACGCCGACGCCGAGACCGAGGCCGAGACCGAGGCCGACGCCGACGCCGACGCCGACGCCGACGCCGAGACCGAGGCCGACGCCGAGGCCGAGACCGAGGCCGACTCCGACGCTGATCCTGAAAACCTCAGGCCACCAAGCCGTAGGGGCGGAGCTTGCCTCCGCCCGCCATCCCGCTCCCCCGAGCCGCCCGTTGGGGGTGAGCCCTCGCAGCTTGCTGCGAGGGCGAGGGGGCCTGCGCCTGCGGCCCGTTGGGGGTGAGCCCTCGCAGCTTGCTGCGAGGGCGAGGGGGCCTCGGAGAGGCCCCCTGAAAGAAAGGAGAGGCCCCCTGAAAAGGAGAGGCCTATTAGGTCAGTTGTCGCCGGGGTGGTCGATCGCGACGACCGTCAGGTCCTCGTCGGCGCCGGGCTCGAGGTAGACCTTCTCGCTGCCCGTGACCCGGTGGGCCTCGCCCTCGTCGTAGCGGGTCTTGACGTCGACCCGGTAGAGGCCGGGGGCGAGGTTGCTGAAGGTCTGCCCGTCCTGGCTGTGGGCGCGGGTGTCGAGCTCGAGGCTCCGCCCGGCCCCGCTCACGGTGCCCGTGGCGGCAACGGCCCGGCGAGAGGTCGAGGACCACACGATCACCTGCAGCCGGGCGTCGCCGGTCGGGGTTTCGGTGGCCTCGGGCGGGGCTTCGCCGGCAGCCTCGGGGCCTCCGCCGCAGCCGACGGCGGCGATGAGGGAGCAGGCCAGGACGAAACGAAGGAGCGGCATACCCAGAGCGTAGCGCAAGGAAGGTACCGCGTCTAACCCGTGCCCGCGTCGTGTAAACCTCAGGCAAACCGTCAAATAAGTTGAGCGCGATGGATAATCCGTCCCGCGGGAGGTGGGATCGTGACGCGCTCGGCGGTGATGGTGTGGGCGAGCTTGGCGCTCTGGGCGTCTGCGGGGGCGGTGGAGGTCGATCTGCCGCGGTATCCGTCGTTGAGCCCCGACGGGGCGACCCTGGTCTTCTCCTGGCGGGGAGACCTGTGGCGGGCCTCGAGCCGGGGCGGGCGCGCCGAGCGGCTGACCCGGGACGCGGCGAGCGACGCGCGCTCTGCCTGGAGCCCCGACGGCGCGCAGATCGCCTTCGACTCCGAGCGCAGCGGCGCGCTGAACCTGTGGGTCATGCAGGCCGACGGCTCGGGGCTGCGGCAGGTGACGCACTCGGACGTGGGCGTGGCCCTGGCGGGCTGGGACCCGGCGGGCACGCACCTCCTGGCGAGCGCCGCGATCGAGGGCGACGTGTTTCGCGGCGGCCGGCCGTATCGGGTCGCGCTCGCGGGAGGGCCGCTGACCCGCGCGATCGACGCCTTCGGGGTCTCGCCCCAGCTCAGCCCCGACGGGCGCTGGCTGGCCTTCGTGCGCGGGGGGTCGCGCTGGACCCGGCGCCACTACAAGGGGCCCGACGCGCGCGAGGTGTGGCTCTACGACACCCAGGCCCGCAGCTTCCGCCAGCTCACCACCTACCCCGGAAACGACGGCTTGCCGCGCTGGGTCGACGCGCACACCCTGGCCTTCCTCTCCGACCGCGACGGCGTGGCCAACGTGTGGGTCCGCGACCTGAACGCCGGCGAGGCGCGCCCCGCGACGCGCTTCACGGCCGCCGACGTCACCGCCTTCGACGTGGCGCGCGACGGGAGCTGGGCGGTCGCGGTGTGCTGGGACGCGCTCTACGGCTGGGACCCGCGCGACCCCAACGCCGCCCCCACCCGCCTCGTGCTCAGCGCCCCCGAAGACGGGGCGCCGCGGCTCAAGCGCGTGGAGGCGGGCGGCAAGGTGAGCGAGGCCGCGCTGCACCCCTGCGGCGGCGTCGCCGCGCTGGTCGCCTACGGGCGTGTGTTCGTGCGCGGGCTGGGCGAGCACGACGCGGCGCTCACGGTCAGCCCGGGCCCCGACCGGGCCGCGGGCGTGCGCTGGTCGCCCGACGGCACCTGGCTCTACTTCGTCAGCGACCGCGACGGCAGCGACTCGATCTACCGCGCGCGGGTGACCCAGGCCCGCCGCGACGTGCTCGAGGCCTACTCCCGCGCCGCGCCGGCTGCGACCCCCCTGGAGCTCGACGGCGCGGAGCCCGCGTCCGAGGGCGCCGAGCCCGCGCCGCCCACCGGGGAGGAGCTCGCCGAGCGCTGGCGCACGGCCCTGACCGTGGAGGTCGAGGGCCTGGTGCTGGGCCCCCAGAACGACCGCGACCCGGCCCCCGACCCGACCGGGCGTTGGCTCGCGTTCCGCCGCGGACGCGGCGACCTCGTGCTCCTCGACCTCGGGGCCCCGGCCGGCGACCCCGGCCGCGAGCGCGTGCTGCTCCAGAGCTGGGACACCTCCCTCGGCTGGGCGTGGAGCCCCGACGGACGGCACCTCGCTTACTCGACCCAAGACCGGGCCTTCAACGCCGACGTGTTCGTCGTCCCGGTGGACGGCTCCGCGCCGGCGGTCAACGTGTCCATGCACCCCAACGACGACGTGCGCCCCTGCTGGAGCCCCGACGGCAAGTCGCTGGCCTTCCTCTCGGCGCGCGACGGCGACGAGGTCGACGTGTGGCGGGTGCACCTCGACCGGCGCCTCGACGGCCTGACCCCCGCCGAGGCCGCGGCCTACCGCGAGCGCCTGCAAGGCCTCGCGCTGACGCCGCCGAGCGTGGCCGAGGTCGCGAGCGCCCAGGTCGCGGCCCCCAACACCCAGGCCCGGGCCCTGGACCTCGACGACGCCTACCTGCGCCTGGAGCAGGTCACCCACTGGCGCGGCGACGAGGGCGACCTCGCGCTCGTCCCCACCGGGCTCGTGGTCTCCGAGGGCGCGGTCGACGGCTCGCGCACCCTCTACCACGTCGACCCCCAGGGCGAGCGCACGGAGCTCGCTCGGGGTGCGAGCTTGAGCTCGCTGTCGTGGGATCAGAAGACCTTGCTCGTCGTGCAGGGCGGGCGCGCGGCCCAGGTCCCCACCGCGGGGGGCAAGCTCGAGCGGATCGGGTTCGCGGCGGACCTCGACGTCGACCAGCGCGCCGAGGCGAGCCAGAAGTTCCGCGAGGCCGCGCGGGTCCTGGGGGAGGTCTTCTACCACCCGACGCTCAAGGGCCTCGACTGGGCCGCGCTCACCGAGCGCTACCACGCCCTGGCCGCGCGCACCCAGACCGCGGCCGAGTTCCGCGAGGTGGCGAACCGCTTCATCGGCGAGCTGAACGCCTCGCACCTCGGGATCAGCCCGCCGAGCGAGCGCCCCGAGACCTTCCAGCCCAACGGGCGCCTCGGCGTGGACGTGCGCGAGGAGCCGGGCGGGGCCCTGATCACCCGCGTGCTCCCCCAGGGGCCGGCGGCGACGGCTCCCACCCCCCTGCGCGTCGGCGACCGGATCGTGTCGATCCTCGGGCAGGCCTGGGCGCCAACCGACACCCTCGAGGCGCGGCTCCGCGGACGGGTCGGGCAGGAGACCTTGCTCGAGGTCGAGCGTCCGGCAGACGCGGGCCCCGACGCGGCGCCGCTGCGCCTGGGGGTGCTCCTGACCCCTGTCGACTACGGGAGCGAGCGCACGCTGCGCTACCAGGCCTGGACCGCGGCGCGCCGCGACCGGGTGCACGCGCTCTCGGGGGGGCGAATCGGCTACCTGCACATTCGCGGAATGAACTACCCCTCGCTCATGGAGTTCGAGCGCGACCTGTTCGCGGCGACCTACGGCCGCGACGGGCTGCTGGTCGACGTGCGCAACAACGGCGGCGGCTGGACGGCCGACCGCGTGCTGGGCGCGCTCATGGCCCGCCCGCACGCCTACACCGTGCCGCGCGGGGCCGACCCCGCCTACACCCGGGGCTACCCCCAGGGGCGGCTCTACATTCAGCGCTACACCGACCCGGTGAACATGCTCTGCAACGAGAAGAGCTTCTCCAACGCCGAGATCCTCAGCCACGCGTTCCGCACCTACGAGCGCGGCACCCTGGTCGGCGAACAGACCTACGGCGGCGTGATCAGCACCGGGGGCATGACCCTCCTCGACGGGACCTGGGTCCGGCTCCCGTTCCGCGGGTGGTATCTGCTCGACGGCACCGACATGGAGAACAACGGCGCGGTGCCGCACCTGCGCGTGCCCCAGACCCCTGAGGACGAGGTCGCCGGGGTCGACCGCCAGCTCCAGGTGGCGGTCGAAGACCTGCTCGAGCGCCTGGACGCCCCGAAGTAGGCCCCCATGATTCGCCCCGAGCCCGCGGCGCCTGCTGCCCCCCCCGCACGCCGCGGCCGACGGAGCCTGGTGTGGATCGGGCTGCTCGCGGCTGCGGTCGGTGCCTACGTGAGCTACGGACCCTTCCGCGCGCGGGTGGCCGAGGCCGCCCGCCAGGCGGCGCGCGAGCAGACCGACCTCCGGCGCGAGGCGGCCCTCGCCGCCGGCGGCTACGACGAGGACGGCTTCACGCGCAAGGTCGCAGCGCTGCCGGGCGAGTGGCTGTGGGCGCACCCCGAGCAAGGCCAGACCTTCGAGGAGTTCCTCGGCAAGCCGCCGCTGGTGGTCTCCCCCGACGCGCCGCAGCAGGCCTTCGTGATCCAGCCGCTGACCCCGCTGCGACCCCACGCGGAGGCGATCATGGAGCCGTGCCGGGAGTACATGGCGCGGTTCTTCACGCGCCCCTGCGCCCTGGCCGACTCCGTCGAGCTGCCCGCCGAGGCCTACCTCCCCGAGCGCCAGCAGTACGACGCGGCGAAGCTCCTGAGCTGGCTCGCGGCCCGCCGCCCGGCGGACGCGGTGTCGTTCACCGCGCTCTGCGATCAGGACCTGATCGCCCCAGGGCTGGACCACTTCGTGTTCGGCCTCGGCCGGTTCTCGAGCGGCCTCGGCTGCTACTCGTTCTGGCGCTTCTGGCACCCCGGCGTCGAGCCCACGCTCTACCTGCGCCGCACCCTGCACCTGCTCAACCACGAGGTCGGCCACGCCTTTGGGCTGGCCCACTGCATTCATTACGGCTGCTCCATGAACGGCGCCAACAGCCTCGCGGAGGCCGACGCCCAGCCGCTGCACTTCTGCCCGCGCTGCCTGCGCAAGCTGCAGCACTGCTTTGGCTTCGAGGTGGTCGCGCGCTACCGCGCGCTGCAGACCTTCTACGCCGACCAGGGGCTGGAGGCCGACGCCGCGTGGGTCGCCGCGCGCCTCGCGCACCTCGCCGAGACGGGGCGCAGCACGCCCTGGGACGAGTGAGCGGCGCGCGGCTCAGCTCGCGGGGGCCGACGCGCGCTCGCCGATCCAGCCGCCGAAGGCCTCGGCGAAGGCGTCGAAGTCGCCGTCGGGCGCGAGCTCGCACACCGTCTCCTTGCCATTGGCCACGCGGATCGAGGCGTTGAGCCGCACCGGGCCGCTGAAGCGCGGGAGCTTCGCCTCGGCCGCGCGCCGCGCGCGGGCCTCGGCCACGAGCTCCTCGGTGTCGCGCACGAGGTGGTCGGCGTAGGCCTTGGGCGAGAGCGGGTCGCCAGTCAGGGCCTGGATCAGGTCGCTGCAGCGGCGGCTGTTGCCGGGCCTCCAGTAGGCGCGCGCCAGGTCGGGCCCGATCTTGGGGTTGTCGACCAGGTGCCCGTCGCGTTCGAGGAAGAACGCGCGGGTCTGGTGCACGCCCATCAGCGCCATGACGTAGCCGTGGTAGTAGGCGCTGCTCTCGCCGGCGAGCAGGTGCGGCACCGACAGCACCGGGCGGCTGCTGTCCATGAACAGCATGCGGTTCTCGGCGGCGCGGATCGCGCCCAGGATCCCCGCGGCGGTCAGCTCGGCCTCGGGGAGCTCGTAGATCGCCCTCTCGGCGTAGCACACCGCGAGCATGGCCCGCGCGGACCAGGCCGCGAAGGGGTGCTTGGCGCGCAGGTCCTTCTCGATCAGCTCCGCCGGGATCGGCTCGCCGGCCCGCGTCTTGGCGTAGCGGGTCTTCCAGTCGGCGTCGCCGAGCAGGCTGTCGAGGAACATGCTCTGGGTCTCGGCGAAGGCCACCGAGGTCGGCGCGAACTCCTGCCCGAAGCACGGCGCGGGCATGTCGACGTTGGCGAAGTGCGCGGCGTGCCCGCCCTCGTGGAACAGGGTCTGGGTCGCGCGCTGACCGGAGCCCAGCATTCCGGGGATCGCGTTGGCCGTGAACTGGATCCGCGCGCGCTGCAACGCGCCGTCCTTGCGCCAGGCCGGCTCGGGCCCGTGCATGAACCCGTTCTCGTACTTCCCCTTGCGGTCGATCAGGTCGAGGACCATGCTCGCGCCGCGGTAGTCGATCCCCAGCGCGGCGAAGGAGCGGCCCCAGCGCGCCACCGACTCTTCGAAGGGGAAGTAGGGGTCGAGCTCGCGGGTCACGTCGCCGCTGATCAAGTAGCCCACGTTCCAGGGGGTCACCGCGTCGGCGCCGTGCTCCTGCTCGAGCCGCGCGAGGGCCGCCCGCGCGGCGTCGCGGGTGCGCGCCTCGAGCTCGTCGAGGAGCGCGAACACCTCGCGCTTGGACATGCCCTCGGCGTTCTTGACCTTGTAGTCGTAGTAGTCCTCGGCGCCCTGGGCGCGCCCGAGCTCGTTGCGGCGCTTGACGACCTCGGCGAAGCCGTGGGCGAGGACGTGGTCTTCGATCGAGCGCAGGCCCTCCCAGGCCGCCTTGCGCAGGGCGGGGTTGGGGTCGGTGCGCAGCAGCGTCCCGAGCTTCACGCTCGAGGCCGGCTGGAACCCGCGCTCGGGGTCGACGTAGCCGAGCTGCATCGCGCCGCGAGCCTTGGCCAGCTCACCCTCGAGCCCCACGATCTCCTCGGCGAGGGTCTGGCTCGCCTCGCCCTCCAGGGCGTGGGCGCTGAAGTAGGCCTGCCAGCCCTCGAGGGCGACCCGCGCGTCGTTGGCGAGCCCGGGGGCCGCGAGCGCCTCGCGGACCTTGCGCAGGTTCGCTGCGTCGCGCGAGAACCGATTCAGCTCGACCTCGCGGCGGTCGAGCTCGGCGCGCGCGGCGGCGGGGTCGTCTTCGAGCCCCATGTAGGCGGCCCAGAAGGCGTTCTCCTTCGTCGTGTGCAGGCGGAGGAAGGTGGCGTTGAGGTCGTCGAGCACGGAAGACATGGGGGCTCCGTAGATACGCGGTTCAAGGTCTCAGGGAGGCCAGCACAGCAGGGTAGAGCGGACAAGAGTCGAAGCGCGTCGCTCCCTCAAGCGTGCATGCCGAGCGGGATCGCGAGGGTGAAGCTGAAGCGGTCGAGGCCCGGCCCGGTGCAGACCTCGAAGCACAGGAGCTCGCCGGCGGGGCTGTTCTCGATCGTGCCCGTGGCCGCGGCGCCCTGTCCGGTGTCGTGCACGTAGGCCTCGGCGAGGGCCAGCAGCCGCTCGAGGCGGGCCTTGGGGGTCGCGTCTTGCGCGAGGTCGCGGAGGGTCAAGAGCGTCTCCCCGAGCCGGGTCGCGAGGAGTTGATACGCCAGGCTGTCGGCCCCGCGCGGCTCGCCCTGCTCGGCGATCCGCACCAGGGGCGCGGTCACCGCGTAGGCGCCGTCGCGGTCCTTGGCGACGGGCGCGAAGGGCGCCAGCCCGGCCGCCACCAGGTCGCGCGCGATCGGGGAGGAGATGTTCGCGGCCAGCGGGCCCTTGCCTCCGGCGGGCGCGTCGGGGTCGAGGTGCAGGCCGTCGATCCGCGCGGCCGCGCCGGTGAAGGGCGCGGGCCAGCCGGTCTGCGACATGGCGCGCAGGATCGCCGCCGCGAGCAGCCAGCCGGAGTTGCCCCACAGCCGATCCTTGGCACCCGTGGGCTCGACGTAGGGGAGCCCGCGGTCGTCACGGTAGGGCAGGCGCAGCAGCGCGGGGTTGGTCGCCGCGACCAGCCAGCGCGCCTCGTCCTTCTTGCGCAGCGACTCCCAGCGCTCCCAGCCCGCGCCCGAGCAGAGGGACTTCGCCGAGTCTCGGCCTTCGAGCTCGCTCCAGGCCTCGACCCCGACGAAGGACGCGTCGGTGCCGAAGATCACCGGCGCCTGCAGCTCCTCGGCCATCAGCGCGATCGCCTCGATCGTCGCGAGGTCGGGGTTCGAGCGGGTGAAGGCGTAGTCGAGGAGCACGAGGCTCAGCGGCGCGCCCTCGGGGCTCAGCTCCGGCGCGTGCACGCGCTCGCGGAACACCTCCTCCAGGTCCTCGCGCGCGGCGTCGACCAGCTCGATCGAGCAGTTCTGCAGCGGCCCGGTCGACTGCAGGAGCAGGCGCAGCCCGAGCCAGGAGGCCTCCATGCGCCGGAACGCCGGGTCGTGGAGCACGTCGTTGAGCTGCGCCGTGACGTTGCCCCCGAGCTGGCCGCGGCCGTCGGCCCAGCCCCCGGCCGCGGTCGGGGCGGCGCTCTCCTCGGGGGTGTCGAGCAGGGAGAAGATCCGGTCGACCGCGTCGTCTTGCGTGGCCTTGGCCTTGGCGGCCGGCGCCGACTTGGGGCTGCCCTTGAGGTTGGTCACGGCGGCGCGCAAGCCCGCGAAGCCCTCGAGGGCGTCGAGGGAGCGGATCGCGTCGGCGCGCGAGCCCTGGCCGCGGTCGGCCGCGTCGACCTTGCGCAGCGCCGCGGCGGCGTCGGCCAATCCCGGGACCTGAGCCGCGATCGCGCCCGGGCGCAGGTCCTTGAGGCTCTTGCAGCGCAGCTCCACGTCGAGGGGCTCCCCGGGGGCGCGCAGGCGGTCCTTGACCTGCAGGTGCACCTCGACGTCCATGGCCGCCATGGCTTCGTTGAAGCCCAGCGACGCGTGCACCCGCCGGCCGTCTCGGCTCGCCGGCGCCCCGCGGAAGTCGGCCACCACGAGCAAGCGCAGGGGGAGCTCGGGGAGGGTGCCGGGGGTCTGCGGCGTCATCGTGGGCCCTTCGGTCGGCGGGTCGCCGTCGCCGGTGTTGACGCCGAAGGAAAATCCTAGATTCGACATGCGCGCTCCTTGCGAGGGCCTCACTGTAGCGTCCCTGGCGCGGAGGTGGGCCGCGGCCGTGGGCCGCGCAGAAGCTGGGGGAGCGGCGCCTTACCGCGGCGACCAAACTGCAGTAGGGTTGGTGCATGTCCGCCCGCCTCCCCCGCGCTGGCGCGTGCCTGGCCCTCGCGCTGGGCCTCGCGGCCTGCCACACCCCCGAGCCCACGGCGGCGACGCCGGACCCCAACCTCCAGGAGCGCGCGGGGGTTCGCGTGCTCCTGCGCAGCGACCTGCCGGTGGGCCCCGCCGAGCAGGCCCTGCGGCAGCTCGAGACCCTGGAGCTCCTGCTCGACGCCCGCCTGCCCTTCCTCGCCCTCCCGGGGAAGCCCCAGGCGCTGAGCTACGTGATCGCGGACCCGGGGCGGTTCGAGCTCTACGCGCGCGAGTTCGACGTCGCCACCCAGGCCGGCGCCTTCGTGGCCCCGGGAGGGGTGCTCTTCGTGCGCTACCGGGCCGAAGAGCAGGGCCCCTTCGGGCCGCCCTACGTCCTCGAGCCCCCGAGCCGCCCCGAGGCCGCCGGGGCCCTGCGGCGCAGGCTCGTGCTGCGCTACGGGCCCGGGCTCCCGCGGACCTGGATCGAGGAAGGCCTGGCGCTGGCCTTCGCAGACCTCGCGGCGCGCGAGCTGGGGGAGGAGGCCCTCGCCGCGCCGCGCCTGCGCCAGCGCCTGCTCGACGCCTACCTGCCGCTCTTCCTCGGGGGTCCTCCGGCCCTGGTCGACACCCTGACCCGACCCTACGACCCCCGCGCGATCGACCGCCGGCGGGTCGGCGCCGAGGCCGTGGCCTGGGCCTGCGTGCGCTACCTGCTGGCCGACGCCGAGGGCACGGCCCTCCTGGGCAGGGCGCTCGAGGCCTGGTCGCGCGAGGCCTCGCCGCCCGAGGCCGACCTCCGCGCGCTCGCCGCCCGCGAGCGCGACTTCGAGCGCAGCCTGCAGCGCGAGGCCCTCGAGGGCCTGATCGACCAGCTGCGCGCCGCGCCCTCGGCCGTCGATCGCTGGGAGGCGGCGGCCGCGCTGCGGCTCCTCAGCAACCTGGACATCGAGGTCGACCGCGACCCCGAGCAGCTCCCGGCGCGGATCGCCCGCGCGCGGCAGCTGCTCGACGAAGACCCCGGCCCGCTGCGCTTCCTCGACTCCTTCGCCCCGCAGCTCGCGCGCGCGCGCGCCGCGCGCTCGCAGTTCGCGGCCCTCGACACCGTGACCCAGCGGGTGCGCAAGGAGTTCGAGCGACGCACCGCTGGCTACGGACACCCCGCGGTCGAGCACGCCCGCGGCCGCCTGCGGGCCGCGGTGCAGTGGGCGATCGAGCACCCGCCGCCGACCGACGCCGCGTCCGAGACCGACGCCGAGGACGACACCGAGACCGACACCCCGCGCTGAGCCGGGGCGCGTCCGAGTCCGACGCCGGGACCGAAGGCACGGGCGAAGGCAAGCTTCGCCCCTACGGTTTGGTGAGCGCCGACGTCCTGTCAGCGCGGAGTCCGCGAGCGTAGAGCCTCAAAGCCGTAGGGGCGGAGCTTGCCTCCGCCCGCGGTCTCGCTGCCCCGTGTCGCCCTTCCCCACACCGACGCCGACGCCGAGACCGAC
>JAGQRJ010000079.1 GCA_020425635.1 Planctomycetota bacterium
GTGCCTGGGGGCGCGCGCGCTTCGTCGCGAGACAGGTTGGTGAGTCGGGGGGGACGGGCTAGCGGAACTCGGCGCCCGAGCGCGGCTTGATCTCGACCTGGGGGCCGGGGATCCACTGCTTGTGCTCGTCGGTGTAGTAGAGGTAGGCGCGCGACGGGGGAGCGGTGTAGCGCCCGGGGATCTGGGCCACGAGGCTCAGCGGGAGCACGACCTCCTGGTTGGGCTCGAGGTCGCGCCAGTAGAGGATCACCTCCCGGGCCCGGGTCTCGACGAAGTCGATCCGGCCGGCGCGCTTGAGCTCCTCGAGCTGCTCGGGGCGGGCCTCCATGCCGCCCGGGATCCCCACGATCGCCATGGTCATGGGCAGGCCCTCGGCGGTGGTGTTGGTCACCGTGACCGTGAGCTCGGTGCCCTCGCCCTCGACCAGGTGCGTGTCCGCGAGGGCGGTCGAGATCGCGACCTTGCAGGCGTCCGACGAGGGCGGCTGCGGGGTGCGATAGGCGATCTGCACCGAGGCCGGGAGCGGGCTCCCGCCTTGCATGCGCAGCTCGATCGAGTGCGTCCCCGGGGTCAGCTGCTCGTAGAAGGCGGGGAGCTCGACCGGCCCTTCGTGCTCGGCGCTGAAGGGCACCCGGTGCAGGAGGTCGCCGTCGACGTAGAGCTGGACCTCACCCGGCTTGCGGGGGGTGGCCTTGAGCGCGTCGTAGGCCACGATCGCGCGCAGGGTGAGCACGGTGGCCTGGGTGGAGCCGAAGCGCCCGCCCTTGCACTGCTCGAGGAGCCAGGTCATGCCGCGCTCGAGGTTCAGCGTGTAGTCAGGCAGGCGCAGCCAGGCGAGGACGGCCAGCGAGGTCGTCTCGAGCTGCAGGCTCAGCCCGCCGCTGCGGGTGATCGAGGTCAGCGCGCCGGCCACGTCGCCCTCGGCGGTCTGGGCCTCGGCGAGCTTGCCCGCCAGGTCCTTGGCCCGCTCGAGCTGCCCGGCCTTGAGGCAAATGTTGGCGGCCAGGGCGAGGACGTAGGCGTCCTTCGAGGCCAGGGCGCCCTCGACCACCGCGTCGATCTCCTTGGCGATCCCGGTCTCGCCTGCCTCGGCCAGCGCCCACGTAATGTAGGCGTTGGTCGTCTCTGGGGGCGCGCCGCCGAAGCTGTCGAGGGCGCGCTCGTTGCGCTTGAACCCGCCTTCGCCGTCGCGGCGGCTGAGCAGCCACCCGCGGGTGCGCGCGACCATGCCGTCGTCGACCGCGCAGCCGACCGCCGCCATGTCGCTGAACTCCAACAAGCCGTAGGCGCTGAGGGCCTCGTGCCCCGGGTCGCCGCCGAACCACTCGTAGCCCTTCTCTTTGCACTCGAAGGAGACGAGGCGCGCGAGCCCGCGGTCGAGCAGCCCGGCGGTCTTGCTGACCAGCGCCGGGTCGACCCCGCGGTGCGAGCGCAGGTACTGCATGGCCATGACGTTGGGGTAGTTCGTCGAGCTGGTCTGCTCGAAGCAGCCGCTGGGCTCGCGCAGCAGCGCCGCCAGGGCTTCGGTCAAGGAGGCCAGCGGCGTCGGGTAGGCCTTGGCCTCGGTGACCAGGCTCAGCGGGGAGACCTGCTCGGGGATCGTGACCTCGCCGATCAGCGGGGCTTCGCTCGAGAGCAGGCCGCCGAAGTCGTGGTGCATGGGGAACCCAGGGGCGACGACCTTCAGCGGGCGGTGCACCGCCTCGTGTTCGCTTCCGGCGACGCCGATCAGGCGGATCACGTGCTCGCCGGGGACGACGTCACCGATGCTCACCAAGAAGCGCTCGCGGCTGTTCGCGGGCAGCGCGCGCCCTCGGGTCGCGATCTGCGACGTACCCGCCTCGACCGTGATCGAGGCCTGGGTCGCCTGGTTCGTGCTGTTGATCACCGAGACCGGGATCTGGACTTCGTCGGTGCTCGTGATCTCCAGGGGCAGCTTGGGCTCCATGTAGAACGGGCGCACCGCCTCGACCGTGGCGTCGGCGCTCGCGAGCGAGCCGTCCTCGCCCACGACGTCGACCCGGGCGCGGAAGGTCGTGATCGAATCCGAGAGGCTGACCGTGGTCTCGAACACGCCCTGCTCGTTGGTGCGCGTGCCGCCGTTCCAATACACGGTCTCGGCGAAGTCGGTGCGCTCGGCCCCCGGCTTGGGGGTGTGCGCGAACTGGCGCACGACGACGAAGGGTCCCTGCTGGAAGGGGGGAGACATGGGCTTGCGCGCGAAGTCTGCATCCGGCATGGCGCCCATTTCCTCGTCGGCGAAGGCTTCGCGCTTCGCCTTGGGCTGCTGGCGCAGGGCGTCGGCGCGGCCGGCCTCGGCCGGGAGCTGCTGCTCGTTGGCGTCGTCCTTGGCGGGGCGCGGGTCGTCGGCCGGCGCGTCCAGGTCTTGCTCCTCCATGACCGGGGCGTCCTGCGGCATGGGCGCGGGGGGCGGGGCGCCCTCGAACTCCGCGCCGCCCATGGCGTCTTCGAGCTCAGCGCCGTCGGCCTCGGGCGCCATGGCGCCCAGCCGGGCGCGGCGTAGCTCCTGGCGCGGAATCGGGAGCGCGTCGCCCTTCTTGGCGAGCAGGCGCAGGGCGCGGTCGCCGTGCTCCTTCACGAAGGCCTCGCTGCGCTGCACGCGGAAGCGGCGCCAGCCCTGGGTGCCGAGCAGCAGGTCGAGCTTGGCCGGGTCCTGCCAGACCTCCTGGGCGTCCTTGAGCTCGAACACCTGGTCGGCGAGCAGCACCTGGGCCGGGAGGCGCGCCGCGCGGTCGCGCGGGTCCTGGCGCTCGAGCACGGCGTCGTCGACGAGGGAGAGGAACACCCAGGCCGGGGTCGGCGCGCCCGCGGCGTCGGTGGTCGTGACGGTGAGCTTCACCTGTCCGCGCGGGGTGCTGCGGTCGGGGCTCAGCTCGACCTTGGCCTGGACCCCGGGCTGGGGGTCCCGGAACACGAGCCGCTCGGCGTAGGGGCGGCCCTGGGCGTCGTAGAGCGTGGCCGTCAACACGCCCGCGGCCCAGGCAGGGAGGTCGCCGATCGCGACCTTGGTCGGGGTCGCGGAGAGGGCGACCTCACGCTTGCAGAGCTCGACGTCGCGCTGGCTGATCACGAGCTGCGCCGTGTCTTCGGGCAGGTTCGCCGCGAGCTCGAACTCGAGGCTCGCCTCGTGGGCGTAGCGTTGGGCGGTGCTGGTGAGGCTCACCCCCTGGGCCTTGACCGCGGGCAGGGCCAGCGGCTCGAGGATCCCGGCGGGCTCGTCGAGCACCGCGCGGTAGACCCCGCCGGGGGCCGGGGTGAAGTCGAAGCGGCCGCGGCCTTCGTGCTCGGTCGAGAAGCGGGCCACGGTCGCGCCGTCGGCGTCGACGACGCGGCCCCGCACGTCGGCGGGGTCCTGGGTCAGGGTCCGCGCCTCGAGGTAGACCCGCGTCGGGAGCCCGGCGACGAGGTCGCCGCCCTCGGGGTAGAAGGCCACGTCCAGGCGGCCCAAGGAGAGCGGGATCGTGCGCGCGGCGGTCTCTTGCACGCCCCCGTCTTCGATCACGATCAGGAGCGTGGCGTCTGGGGTCTGGATCGTCGCGGGCAGCGTGAACTGCACGAGCAGCTTGCCGTTGCGGTCGAGGGTCGCGTCGCGGCGAAAGACCTCCGCGCCGTCCACCCGCGCAATGCAGGTGGCCTTCGCGCCGCCTGGCGCGCCGCCTTCGACCCGCGTGACCTCGAGGGTCGCCTCGGCCGTGTCGCCGGGGCCGTAGACCTTGCGCACGAACTGCAGGTCGGTGTTCAGCCGCGGGGTGCGGAAGGCGCGGACCTCGAACGTGACCTCGGCGGGCGGATAGCCGGGCTGCGGCGAGACCTTGGCGGTGTAGATCCCGCCCGCGAGGTCGTCCGCCAGCTTCCAGGCGAAGCTCAGCCCGGGCTGCGAGCCCGAGACGAAGCCCTTGGCCACGGTGTCGCCGCGCGGGCCCTTGACCTCGACCTGGGCCATGCCCGAGCCGCGCGCCGGGCGGCGGTCGAAGGCGTGGAGCAAGGCCCCCCGCAGGTGCACCGTGTCCCCCGGACGGTAGGTCGGGCGGTCGGTGGCGAGGTGCAAAAGGAAGCGGCTGGAGTTCGTCGCGCCGGCGCCTGCGGGCTCCTGCCCGAGCAGGGGGAGCGCGACGAGGGTGACCGCGACGGTGAGGACCGCCGCGGCGAGGTGGGTTGGTTTCATGGTGTGGCTCCTGAGGACTGGGGACACAACGCGCGCGCGAAGTTGGGGGCTGGGCGCGAAAGAGTCGTGCTAAACCGCGTAGAAGGTGACGCTTAAGGAATTGCTCGCGAGGAGACTGGAGATCGACCGCCGCTCCGACGATCCTATGCGCTGGCTTTTCACCTGGCCTGCGGCCACGGAGGCGCTCATGTTCCGTCGTTTTGCCCTCGGGCTCACCCTGTTCACCCTCGCTGGACTCAGCGGGTGCGTCGCTCAGTTGCAGCACCAGCCCAACACGGGGCTCGTGCGCGAGCTCGGCAAGGACAAGGCCGAGGAGCGTCTGCGGGACATCATGATCCGCGCCCGCGGCCCGCAGATCACCGACGCCGAGGTCCAGGACGACGCGGTGGTCTACTCCGCCACCGGGATCTCGCCCTGGTGGTACACGCCCTTCCAAGGCAAGGCCGCGATCCTGTTCTCGGCGCTGGCGCGGATCGACCTCTACGAGAACGCGCGGACCTTCCTCTACGACGCGGGCGGCGCCGAGCTCTCGGCGATCACGCACCAGAACGTCGAGGACGCGCGGGAGTTCATCGACCTGCTCCTGAGCTTTCAGGCGTGGTGGCGCGACGGCGGCGACGAGGGCCAGGGCCCGGCCAAGCGCGACGAGCCAGACGAGGTCAAGACCGACCTCATGCAGGAGGACGGCGGCTCGAAGTCGGCGGAGCCCGAGGGCGACGAGGTCAAGAAGGACCTCATGCAGGACGACTGAGAGCGCCGGGGCCAGGCGATCCGAGGGGGGGACCTCGAATCGCCCAGCCCAAGCAATGCGGGGTCGCTGGCCTTGGCCTCACTCCGTCTACGGAGCGGGCGCGGCGCTGCGAAAGCTCGAGCCATGGATTTTCGGCCGCCCCCCCTGCGCAGGGGTTAGCTCAACGCAGGGCGAGCACCGTGGCGGTCACGCTCCAGGCGAGGAGCAGCACGAGCAAGGTGATCGTCACCGCGGGCACGAGCACCGGGCGGCGGTCGATCAGCCGGCTGAACTTGCGCATGTTGCACTGCATGGCCGTGCCGGGGCACACGATCGGGGCGCTGCCTTCGATCCACTTCTGCAGCGCCGCGCTGAGCTCGGCCGCCGACTGGAAGCGCTTGTCGGGGCTCTTCTCCAGGCCCTTGCGCAGGATCCGTGAGAGCTGCCGCGGCACCCGCCCGTTGCGCGTGCTGAGGTGCGCCTCCGCGTCCACGGGGCGCGTGTTGAGGATCGCCTTGAGCAGTTTGCGCATCGAGTCTTCGACCCGACCCAGGTAGTAGTGCAGGGTGAGGAACTCGTAGAGCACCGCGCACAGCGCGTAGGTGTCGGTCCTGGCGTCGACGGCGTCGTGCTTGCCGAGCACCTGCTCGGGGGCCATGTAGGCCGGGGTGCCCATGAGTCCGCCCGCCTGCGTCTCGAGCGCAGAGCCGTCGCCCTCGAGGAGCTGCTGGCTGCGCACGGTCTGGATCTCGGCGGTCTCCGCGTCGAGCAGCTTGGCCACGCCCCAGTCGACGAGGTAGACCTCCCCGTGCCGGCCGATCAGAATGTTCTCGGGCTTGAGGTCGCGGTGCACCACGCCGCGCTCGTGGGCGTAGTGCAGGGCGTTGCAGACTTGCTGCACGATCTGCACGCGGCGCTCGAAGGAGTACTCGAGGAAGGTCGGGCCGTCGCCCGCGAGCAGGCGATCGAGCACGTCCGCGATCGTGTCCGACTCGCGCACGATCTGCATGGTGAAGTAGAGCTCGCCCTCGGGGGTGAGCCCGAAGTCGTGGACCGGGAGCACGTTGGGGTGCTCGAGCTGGCTGTTGATCTGCGCCTCTTCCACGAAGCGCTGGAGCAGCTCGGCGTCGACGCCCGTGGCGTCTTCGTCGACGAGGAGCACCTTCATCGCGACCTCGCGGTTGAGGTCGTTGTCTTCCACCCGCAGCACCCGGCCCATGCCGCCCCGGCCGAGCTCCTCCGCCACGGCGTAGCGCTCCTTGGGCGGCGAGCGGTCGGGTCCGCCGGGCGCGAGCCCGAGGGCGCTCATCACGCTCGGTCGCGGCGGCTCGGTCTTGCGGGCGAAGGTCGCGCCAGCGGGCGGGCGCGTGACCTGAGTCCGCACGCGGGGCGGGGCCGGCGGCGACTTGCGGACCTTGCGGACCTTCCCTCCGGTGGAGTTGGGGTCGACGTCCATGGTGTGCGAGCTCGGGCGGGTCAGGGGTCCCCCTGTGCTGCGCGATCACGCGCTGCTCTCCTTGGTAGCACCCTGCGCGCGCAGGGTCAAGCGGCGCAAAGCCAGAAACGCCTTATCCCCAACAGCTTAGACCTCCAGCGCCATCGGCCTGGAGCTTGCTGCCGGCACGGGTGCGCTGGCGCAAGTAAGCTCAGGGCGGAGGTCGCATGCCCAAGCGGGTCATTTTGGAAGCCATTTCGAGCCAGAGCTTCGAGCACGAAGCCGACCGCGCGGCCCTCGAGCGACTCAAGCGCACCGCGGGCTTCGACCGCCTCATGCGCGGCCTGGCCAACGTCGGGATCGACCGCGTCGGCCGCCTGATCAACGAGTCGAGCAACATTCGGCTCAGCGAGCGCCAGGTCGGCTCGATCTGGGCGCTGCACAAGCAGGTCGCCGAGGTCCTCGACATTGAGCCCCCGCCGCTCTACCTGCAGCACGACGTGCGGATCAACGCCTACACCTCGGGCGTCGACAAGCCGTTCATCGTCGTGACCTCGGGCCTCATCGAGGGCTTCTCCGACGACGAGATCGCCTACGTGCTCGGCCACGAGATGGGGCACATCCTCGCGGGGCACGTGCTCTACCGCATGGTCGCCATGAACCTCGGGCTGATCCTGCAGCTGGTGAGCGACATGACCCCCCTCGGCGGGCTGGTGCGGCTGGGGCTGATCGTGGCGCTCCAGGCCTGGAGCCGCTGCGCAGAGCTGACCGCTGACCGCGCGGGGCTGCTCGCGGTGCAAGACCCCGAGGTCGCGCTGCGGGCCAACATGAAGCTCGGGGCGGGGCCCGGCCCGCGGATCGCGCGCGAGCTCGACCTCGAGGCCTTCATGGAGCAGGTGCGCGAGTTCCAGGACTCCGAGCTCGGCCGCCTCGACGGAGTGTGGCGCGCGCTGCTCGAGTTCGACCGCTCGCATCCTTGGGTCGTGGTCCGCGCCCACGAGGTCGACAAGTGGGTCCGCGGCGGCCACTACAAGCGGATCCTCGACGGCGACTACCAGCGGCGCTCGGCCTCGGTGATCGCGCAGGACGGGGAGCTGCGCACCGAGGGCGGCGCGACCGCGGAGATGGCCGCGGCCGCGGAGCAGGCGATCAAGGACGCCCTGCGCCGGGTGTATCAAGTGCACACCGCGCCGCGGATCCCCGAGAGCCCGCTGCACCTGGCCCTGGGGACCTTCGTGTCCAACCTCGAGCCGGGGGAGCGCGTGATCGCGCTCTACGACAGCAGCCTCGCCGGGCACGGCGACCGAGGCACCGTGCTCACCGACCGGCGCGTGTTCTCCAGCACCCGCCCGCGGGTCGGGACCTACTACCGCGACGTGCTGAGCATCGCCCGCGAGTCGGGCGGCTTGTTCGGCGGCACGAAGCTCGTGCTCGACGACTCGCTCGAGATCCCTTGCCACACCCGGGCGGTGCGCGACGCCCTCGAGGAGGCGCTGCGCGGCGCGGTCACCGCCTTCCGCGGTGAGCCTCCTCAGCGCAAGGAGTAGCCCGCTACTCGGGCCGGGTCAGCCGGTGCGCCTTCGAGAGCGCGGTCTTGTCCGATATGCATAGGTCGAGGTCCTTGAGCAGGCCGTTCTTCAGGCTGTAGACCCAGCCGTGGATCGTGAGCGACTGCCCGCGCGCCCAGGCGTCTTGCACGATCGTGGTGTTGCCCAGGTTCGTGACCTGGGTCGCGACGTTGAGCTCGACCAGGCGCCGGCCTCGCTCCTTGGGGTCGCCGATCTTCTCCAGGTAGCGGCTGTGGAGGTCGAGGACGTCGCGAATGTTGCGGATCCAGTTGTCGATCAAGCCCAGCGGCTTGTCGTCGAGGGCGGCCAGGACTCCGCCGCAGCCGTAGTGTCCGCACACGATCACGTGCTTGACCTGCAGCACCTCGACCGCGTACTGCAGCACGCTCAAGCAGTTGATGTCCGTGTGTACCACGAGGTTCGCGACGTTGCGGTGCACGAACACCTGACCTGGCTGCAAGCCGCAGATCTGGTTCGCGGGCACCCGGCTGTCGGCGCAGCCGATCCAGAGGTAGTCCGGCTTCTGCACGCTCGAGAGCCGGTTGAAGAACTCCGGATCTTCTTTGCGGGCCTGTTGGGCCCAAGCCTCGTTTTGCTGGAAGATCTTCTTGAGTTCCTTCACCGGGGTCCCTCCTGAGATACCGTGACGATTGGATCCTACCCACGACACGCGCGCCGGGACAGCGCGCTGTCCCGGCGCCTGGTCGCTTGCGCGGAGCGCGCTTACGCGGAGGAAGCCCGCAGGCTAGAATCCTGGCGTGACCGACGTCGACTACACCCAATACCCCGTGATCTTCGTCGACGACGAGCCCGACCAGCGGCAGGTCTTCCGGCTCAACTACCGCCGTGACTTCGACCTCCGCCTGGCGGAGAGCGGCCAGCAGGCGCTCGAGCTCTTGCGCGACTGCGAGCCGGCGGTCTTGCTCACCGACCAGCGCATGCCGGGCATGACCGGGGTCGAGCTCCTCGAGCGCGCGAAGACCTTGCGGCCCGACGCGGTGCGGATCGTGGTCACCGCCTACAAGGACGCCGAGTCGATCCTCGACGCGGTCAACAAGGGCGACGTCTCCCGCTACGTGGTCAAGCCTTGGAACGTCGAGGAAATGCGGATCACGATCCGCCGCGCGATCGAGCGCTTCGTGCTGGTCAAGGAGCGTCAGCAGCTGATCGAGCAGCTGCGCGCGGTCAACGCCTACCTCGAGGGCGAGCTCAGCGCCGACTACGACCCGCGCGCGATCGTCGGCTCCGGCGGCGGGCTGCGCGAGGTCATGGCCGACGTGCAGAAGGTCGCCTCGACGCGCTCGACCGTCTTGATTCGCGGGGAGACCGGGACCGGCAAGGAGCTGATCGCGCGCTGCCTGCACGAGAGCAGCCCCCGCCGCGACAAGCCCATGGTCAAGCTCAACTGCGCGGCCATTCCCGAGTCCCTGCTCGAGAGCGAGCTCTTCGGTCACGAGAAGGGCGCGTTCACCGGGGCGGAGCGGCGCAAGCCCGGGCGCTTCGAACTCGCCGACGGCGGCACGCTCTTCCTCGACGAGATCGGCGACGTCTCGCCCGCGATCCAGACCAAGCTCCTGCGCGTGCTCCAGGAGCGTGAGTTCGAGCGGGTCGGCGGGACGGAGACCGTGCGCGTCGACGTGCGGGTCGTGTCGGCCACGCACCGCAACCTCGAGGCCATGGTCCAAGACGGCAGCTTCCGCGAGGACCTCTACTTCCGCCTCAACGTGTTCCCCGTGCACGTGCCGCCGCTGCGGGAGCGCGTCGCCGACCTCCCCGACCTGGCCCGCTACTTCCTCACACGCCACGCGCGCGAGGCCGGGCGGACGCAGCTCGAAGGGATCTCGGGGGCCGCCCTCGAGCGCCTGGTGAGCTACAGCTGGCCGGGCAACGTGCGCGAGCTCGAGAACGTGATCGAGCGCGCTGTGATTCTTTGCACCACAGGCTCGAGGATCGAGGCGGAGGACCTGCGCTTCCTCGACCTGAGCGTGAAGCCGCCCGTCGCCGCGCCGTCTCCGAGCGCCGCTGACGCGGCCTTGCCGGACATGCTCGAGAAGGTCGAGCACGACGAGCTGGTGCGCGCCATGGAGGCGGCCAAGGGATCTAAGGCTGCTGCGGCGAGGGCCTTAGGGATCAATCGCAGCACGCTCTACTACCGCCTGCGCAAGCACGGCCTGGCCGAGCGCTACGGGCTGCCTCCCGAGTAGCACCGGACACCGGTGCGCACGCTTTCCCCATTTCCGAACCTCGTTTGGCGCCCTCAGTTCACACCTGGAGTCGACAACGCTGGGGTTACGTCGGAGTCCTACTTGCAATGCATGACCGGCGTGAGGTGGTGGTAGTGGATTTGGCTCAAGACGCTGACGCTTCCAACCGAATGGTTGGGCAGGACCCGGCGTGGTCCCAGGCCCGCTGGCGGGAGAGAAGGCGGAAGCTGATGCGTGAACGGCGACTGGACCCCCGCACGGACGTGTCCTTCAGCCTCCGCAACCTGCTGCGCGTGCGCTCCGCACAAAACGATTACACACTCGCCGTGCTCGGCACCGCCGACGGGATCGTGATGGCCGGCTCGAAGGTCGACCAGGCCGCCGCGCGGGCGGCCGCCGAGGCGAGCTACGAGCTCTTCCGCCAGGCGAAGCTGCACCCCTACGGGCGCTACACGAGCAGGGCCGGGGAGACCCGACTCTCGGCGATCCGCTTCGAGGTCGAGGGGCGTCCGCTCCTGCTCGCCGTGCTCGACGGCGAAGGCCTGCAGCCCGAGCAGCGCGACGAGTTCGTGCTCGACCAACTCGCCCACCGCGTGCAGTCGATCCTCGAAGAGAGCGAGCAGTGCGCGGCGTGACGCGTCAGCGATCTTCCGTCGAGTCCGGGCCGGCGTCCTTCGCCGGCCCTTCGCGTTGGTTCGACTCCGCGGGGCGCGCGCGCACGAGCTCGTCGCGTTCCACGGGCTCGTAGTCCTCGAGGATCTCGAGGGCGCCCTCCGCGGCGGTGCGGAGCGCGTTGAGGCTCGCGATCGCGGCCTCCCAGCGCGCGGGGGTGGGGTCTGCGCTGAACGCGTCGCGGTCGGCCTCGTAGGCCGCGCGCAGGGCTTCGAGGCTGGTCGGGGCTGGCGGGGTGACGACCTCGGCGGCCGGCGGCGCCTCCGGCGGGGGAGGCGCTGGCGGCCGCCGAGACTCGGGGCAGGCGCAGAGGGTCAGGAGCAGGAGGGTGAGCAGTCGGCGCATGCCCTCAGGTTAGCCGAAGCGGAGGCGGCTGGTCAGGCCTTGCGCTTCGGCGTGCTGCGGCGCGAGCGAGATCTTGTGCGTGCCCGCGATCCCCATGTTGACGGTGGCGATCGGGACGCCGCCCTCGGACCCGAAGCGGATCGACCGGGGAGCGAGCTTCATGCCCTTGGCGGTCTGGCTGAGCTTGAACCCGCGGAAGCGCTTGAGGGTGCGGCCGTCGATCTGGAACGAGACTTGCCGATCGAAGTGCGCGTAGCCGCGTCCGCCGAGGTTGAGCGCGAAGGCCGAGCTGAAGTCGAAGCGCACGGTGTCGCCCGAAAGGCGGATTCGCTGGACCCGATCCAGGATCGGGCGCAGGGCCGGGCTGACCGCGCCAGCCTCTACCGCCGCGGCGACCTGCGCCGCGTTGAGGTCGGCGTCGCCGAGCTTGCCGATCCCTTCGAGGAAGCTCACGCTCGGGTTGCTGCTCGCCGAAGCCTCTCGAAGGATGCTCGCGAGCTGCTCCGTGGGTCCGGCGGAGGCGAAGGAACAGAAGGAAAGCGCCAGGGCGGCGCACAGCAGGGTAATTCTCATGGTGGGTGTCCTCTTTGCCCGCACGCATTGCAGGCCTTATGCCAAGGACTTGGCGAAGGCGAGGCAACGAGTTAGCCGCGACTTCGGTCAGAGCGTCCTCTGCGGTCGGGGCTGCACCCCAGATGGGTCACCTCGGACCCGCGAGATCTGGGAGAACTAAGGGGCTGCAGAGGGGTTGGCGGCGCGCGAGCCGCTTCGCAGAGCCCCCCCAAAAGAAGCAGCGCCCGCGTTGCCGCGGGCGCTCTCCTAAGGACGGGTTAAGAAACGGTTGAGGAGACACCCTCCACGCGGAGGGTGAAGGGGGGACTTAGCCTTGGCCGACCAGGGTCGTGAGGCCTTGGAAGGCGGGGGCCGCTTCGGCGTGCTTGGCGCCCGGCCTGAGCTCGATCACGTGCTTGCCGGCGAAGAAGCCGAGGTCGACGGTGGCGATCGGGACGCCGTCGGCGCGGGTGCTGAACACGATGCTGTTGGGGCCCACGCTCATGCCGTTCTTGGTCTTGCTGAGCTTGAAGCCGCTGAAGTTGTCGAGCTTGTCGCCCTTGGGGCTGACCCGGAAGCGGACCTCTTCCTTGAGGTGGGCCCAGCCGCGGCCGGCGAGGTCGATGCTCGTCTTCTTGGCCATGCGGATTCGCACGTCGCGGCCGCCCGAGATCCGCAGGGCGCTGACGTTGCCGAGCAGGCTCTTGAGCGTGGGGTGCACCTGCAGGCCCTTCGCCTCTGCGGCTGCGATCGCGGCCCTGACTTGCTTCGCGCTGACCTGGGCGTCGCCGATCTTGCCGAGCCCCTTGAGGAAGCTCACGCTCGGGTTCGAGCTGGTCGTGGCGTTGACGAGCAGGTCGGTCAGCTGCTCTTGGGGTCCCGCGTGGGCGGGGAGGGTGAGGGCCAGCAGGGCCGCGGTGCATAGGAGTAGGTGTCTCATGGGGTTGTGCCTCTTTCCCGTCCTCCATGCAGGTGTCGTGCCGTGGGCGATGACCGTCCTAAATGGACGATTTTTCAGGGGAGGGGTCGAACTGGGCTGCAACCATCGGACGGCAGGCGGGGTGATACGCTCCGGCTTTAGGGCCCCGCGCAGTCCCCGTGCGTTTCACCGGCGCGGGTTAGGCTGTCCGCTCTTCGAGGAGGACCCGTGACCGACCCCTGCCCCGTCACCCGCCGACTGCTCGACTACGTCGACGCGTCGCCGACCCCCTTTCACGCCGTGGCCGAGGCGGCCGGCATGCTCGCGGCCGGGGGCTACACCCGCCTGCGCGAGAGCGACGCCTGGGCGCTCGAGGCGGGAGGTCGCTACATGGTGACCCGCAACGACTCGACCCTGATCGCCTTCCAGGTCGGGGAAGACCCCGCGGCGGGCTTTCGCCTCGTGGGGGCCCACACCGACAGCCCGAACCTGCGGCTCAAGCCCAACCCGAGCTACGTGAAGGAGGGCTTCCGCCAGCTCGGGGTCGAGGTCTACGGGGGGGTGCTGCTCGCCACCTGGACCGACCGCGACCTCTCCCTCGCCGGCCGCGTGACCCTGCGCGACGACCCCCAGCCTCGGCTGCTGCGGGTCGACCGTCCCTTGTGCCGGGTGGCGAACCTCGCGATCCACCTCAACCGCGAGGCCAACGACAAAGGGCTCGGGCTCAACAAGCAGACCCATCTCCCTCCGCTGGTCGGGCTCGAGGGCAAGGGCGGGGAGGAGTCGCGCTGGTTCGAGGACTTCCTCGCCGCGGAGCTCGGGGTCGAGAGCGAGCAGATCCTCGGCTTCGACCTCATGCTCTTCGACGTGGTGCCCTCGACGGTCTCAGGGTTCCACGGAGAGTTCATTCACGCGCCTCGCCTCGACAACCTCGCGAGCTGCCACGCCGGGCTCGAGGCCCTGCTCGCCAGCAAGGGCTCCAGCGCCCACACCCGCGGGGTCGCGCTCTACGACCACGAAGAGGTCGGCAGCCGGAGCGCCGAGGGCGCCATGGGCAACTTCCTCGAGTCGGTGCTCGAGCGGGTGGTCCTGGGCACGGGGGGGACTCGCGAGACCTTGCACCGCGCCGTGGCCAACTCGCTGCTCGTGTCGGCCGACATGGCCCACGCCGTGCACCCCAACTACGCCGACAAGCACGAGCCGCGGCACATGCCGCGGATCAACGCGGGCCCGGTGATCAAGGTCAACAGCCAGCTGCGCTACGCGACCAACGCCGACACCGCGAGCCGCTTCGAGCGCTTCGCGATCCAGGCCGAGGTCGAGGTGCAGAAGTTCGTCAACCGCACCGACCTCGCCTGCGGCTCGACGATCGGACCGATCTCGGCGAGCCAGCTCGGCATGCCCACCGTCGACGTGGGCAACCCCATGCTCTCCATGCACTCGATCCGCGAAATGGCCGGCGCCCACGACCAGCGCGCCATGGTCGCGGTGCTCGAGCGTCTGTTCGCCTGAGCGGCGCTCCTCCGCTTTGTCGGTCGTGGGCGGGGATTTTCCAGTAGGCTCCGCGCATGCCCAGCCTGCGCGAGGACCTGTCGAAGACGCTGCGCCTCGCTGCCCCCGTCGCGGTGTCGCAGGTCGGCATGCTGGCCATGGGCCTCGTGGACACCCTGCTCGTGGGGCGCCTCGGCCCCACCGAGCTGGCGGCGGTGGCCCTGGGCGACGCGCTCTACTTCTCGTTCGCCGTGTTCGCGGTCGGGCTGATCATGTCCCTCGACCCGCTGATCTCGCAGGCCTACGGCGCCCAGGATCCCGAGCGGGCGAGCGAGGCGTATCGCCTCGGGCGCTGGCTGGCGCTCGGCCTCTCGCTCCCGGTCTTCGGGCTCGTGGTCTCGATCGAGCCCGCCCTGCGTGCGTTGACGGCGATCGACCGCGAGGTCGTGACCCTCTGCGGGGACTACGTGACCACCCGCAGCCTGGCCCTGGCGCCGTCCATGCTCTACATGGCCGACCGCTGCTTTCTGCGCAGCCTCGGCGAGACCCGCCCCGCCATGGTGATCACCCTGTTCGCGATCGCGCTCAACGCCGGGCTCAGCTACCTGCTGATCTTCGGCGCGGGGCCGCTGCCTCCGCTCGGGGTCGCCGGGGCGGCGCTGGCCACCGCGGGCTGCCGACTGAGCATGTTCGCCGCCCTGCACCTCTGGACCCGGCGCGCGCGCTACGCGCCGTATCGCCGGCTGCGGCGGCCTTCCTGGGAGCTGGGCAAGAAGGCGGTGTGGGTCGGGCTGCCCATGGGGTTCTCGCACTCGAGCGAGGTCGGCGCCTTCGCGGTCGCGTCGTTGATCGTGGGCCACGTGGGGGTGGTGGCGCTCGCCAGCCACCAGATCACGATCAAGATGTCCTCGGCGAGCTTCATGTTCGCGATCGCGATCGGCACCGCGGCCGGGATCCGCGTCGGGCACGCGGTCGGGCGCGGGACGCCAGAGCTCGCTTACCGCGCGGCCTGGGTCGGGATCGGCCTGGGGCTCGTCGGCATGAGCTGCAGCGCCGGGCTGTTCCTCGGCGGGGGGGCGCTGATCGCGCGCGCGTTCACCCTCGACCCCGGGGTGATCGCGTTGACGACCACCCTGCTCTCGATCGCGGCCGCCTTCCAGCTCTCCGACGGCTGCCAGGCGATCGCCGCCGGGGCGCTGCGCGGCGCGGGGCAGACGGGCTGGCCCTTCGTGGCCAACGTCTGTGCCCATTGGGGCTTCGCCTTGCCCCTGGCCTACGTGTGGGCCTTGTTCTGGGGAGGCGGGGCGCAGGCCGTGTGGTGGTCCATGGCCCTCGGCCTGACGGGGACCGCCGCCGTCCTCCTGTGGCGAGTCACCTACCTCAAGGATCTGAGGCTGGCTTCCCAAATTCCGAAATGAGTTTGAATCTTTGCGAAGCGAGGCCACGTGTTCGTGGGACTTGCGAGCGGATTTTGTTCTTTTCATTTCGTCATTCTGTTTGCATTGTCCCGGCCGAGAGAGAGCGAGCGGAGCATGCGTGGAGAGCTGCTGCCGGCCGATAGCCGGCGCTATTGGCCCCTGGTGTGGGTCAGTCTGGGGCTGGGCCTGGCGGTCGGCGCGACCCTGGGTGCCCCCCGGCCGACCCCGGTCCCCGTCCCCGAGGTCGGCGGCAACGGTCACGCAGAGACCTGGGACGGGCGGGTGTTCGTGATCACGCGCGGCTACCAGGGTCGGATTGGCTGGGTCGTGCGCGTGCTTCGTCCCGAAGGGGTGCGCCTCGCCCCCTCCGGCCAGCCGACCTTCGGCGGCGCCTTCTCCCCCGAGGTGGGGCTCGAGTTCAACGGGGACCCTGGCGGGCTGACCGACCACAACGCGCTCGCGATCGTGCCCACCCCCGGCGTCGGCGCGAACCCGTTCCGCTCCGACGCCGGCGGGCAGCCGCGCGCTGGCGGCGCGTACCTCACCTACGACGCCCTCGTCTACACCCAGCGCTACGCGCCGCAAGACGACCGCATGGGCCAGCGGCGGCTGCAGATCGTGATCGCCGAGCCCTACACGCCCCAGGCGCGCGTGCAGAGCGCGCGCTTCCTCACCGACTTCCAGGAGCTGCGCGCGGGCAACAGCCCGCTGCGCGGGATCGAGCCCACGGCGACCTTCGACGGGCACCTCCTGATCTGGCAGGGTCACCCCGACAACGACGGCAAGATCGACGTGCTGATGTACAGCACGACTCAGACCCCCGGCGCGACCCAGGGGTGGTCGCCCCCGCGCTCGATCGCCGACCTCTACCACCGCGACCGCGACACCCTCGTCGGCGGAATTCCGCTGCGCGAGCGCGCGCCGCTGGCGGCGCAGCCGCTGCGCGCCAACGACGGGAGCGAGTTCCGCCGCGGCGACCTCTACCGCGGGGCCTACCCCTGGGTCACCCGCGACGGCACCGAGCTGTTCCACACCACCACGATCGCCGGGCAGGTCGGGGTCAACCGCGCGCGGCGCGGCGGCTTCTCCGTGATCGGGCGCTGGACCAACTGGAGGCTGCGCCACATAGACGGACCGCTGAACCCCGACCGCGAAGCCACGGTGCGCCTGTTCTTCTCCAGCCCCGGGGCGACCCCCAGCTTCTGGCGTCCGTTCCCCGAGCTCGCGAACCTGCCGATCCCGGTCACGCCCCGGCGCCCGGTGTTCCCCCTCTTCGGGAGCAACACCTCGAACTACGGCGAGGTCGACTTCGCGGACGTGGTCGACGGCGACTACACCCTCGCGCTGAGCATGAACGAGCTGCTGCGCAAGGACACGAGCCTCGACCCCAGCCGGACCCCGGACACCAGCGGCCACGGCCACGTGGGGCTGCTCGAGGGCGCGCGCTTCCCCCAGGAGCAGAGCGGGCGCGAGGTGCTCGTGGGCGCGGTCGGCCAGGGCCTCAGCTTCGACGGCGACGCCAAGGTCCGGGTGCGCCACCACCCCGCCCTGAGCAGCGACGCCCTGACCTGCGAGCTCTTCGTCAAGCGCACGGCGGACCTCTCCGCGACGCCCGGCGCCTACCAGTTCCTGGTCAACAAGCCGGGCGCCTTCGACCTGATCCTCGAGGCGAACGGCGTGGTCCAGGCCAGCGTGCATGCGGGCGGCGCGCGCGTCCGCTCGGGCGGTGTCGGGCCGGCGCTGCCCCTCGACACCTGGGTCCACGTGGCGTTCACCTACCGGCCCGACGGGACGCTGCAGGTCTACCTCGACGGCGACCTGCGCCACACCGCGCGCTTCCCCGCCGCGCCGCTCGCGAGCTCGAGCAGCGACCTCCTGATCGGCCCCGGGCGCCAGACGCCGGGCACCTACCCTCAGGGGCAGCCCCTCGTCGTGCTCGACGAGCTGCGCCTCTCCCGGGTGGCGCGCACCGCCGAGGAGCTGCGCGCCACCGCCTACCTGCCCGCGCCCGCGCCGAGCTTCGCCGGGCGCCTGCCCGACCCCTTGCCGGCCGGGCTCGACCCTGCCGCGCTCAAGATCCCGGGGACGACCACCGTCTCGCGCGAGCGGATCGCGCTCGGGGAGCTCCTGTTCTTCGACCCCCGGCTCTCGGCGACGGGCGCGGTCGCGTGCTCGTCGTGCCACGACCCGGCCCGCGGCTTCGGCGACGGCTTCGCGACCGCGGTCGGGCTCAACGGCCAGTCCTTGCGGCGCAACACGCCCACGGTGGTCAACCGCGCCTTCGGGACCCTGCAGTTCTGGGACGGGCGCTCGCCCGACCTCGAGGCCCAGGCGCGCGTGCCCCTGGAGCACCCCGACGAAATGGGGCTCCCGATCGCGCAGGCCGTCGATCGTCTGCGCCAGATCCCCGACTACGCGGCGCGCTTCCGCGCCGCCTTCGGCGGGCAGGTCGACGCCGCCAAGCTGCAGCAGGCGCTCGCCGACTACCAGCGCTCGCTGCTCTCGGGGAACTCGCGGGTCGATCGCTTCGAGCTCGGCCAGGCCAACGCGCTGAGCGCGAGCGAGGCGCGCGGGCGCACGCTGTTTCGCGGCAAGGCGCGCTGCACCGCGTGCCACTCCGGCACGAACTACAGCGACGAGGCGTTTCACGACACCGGCTTCCAGCCCGCCCGCGCGGACCTCGGGCGCTCGGACGTGAGCGGGCGCAGCGCCCACCAGGGCGCGTTCAAGACCCCCACCCTGCGCGACGTGTCGCGCACGGCGCCCTACCTGCACGACGGCAGCGTGGCGACCCTCGAGGAGGTGGTCGAGCTCTACGACCGCGGCGGGCGGACCGCCGCCGGGCGCGACCCGGAGGTTCGCCCGCTGGGCCTCAGCGCCCAGGAGCGCGCGGACCTGGTCGCGTTCCTCCGCGCCCTCGAGTCGACCACGGTCTCGA
>JAGQRJ010000560.1 GCA_020425635.1 Planctomycetota bacterium
CGGGTCTCACTGTCTTAAACAACACTGCTGGCCGCACTTCGAATCCACGAGCGGAGCGAGTGGTGAGAAGTGCGGGCTAGCGAGCGGCCTGACTGAGCGCGGCGTGCAGGAGGCCGAGCATGCGCTTGCGGCGCGCGCCTTCGGCCTGCTTGACCGTGGGGAGCTTCTCGAGCACGTCGCGCAGGAAGCGCACCCCGACCCGGGCGCGGTCTGGGGTCTCGCTGACCGCCGTGACCGCGCCGTGCTCTTCGACCACCACCTCGGAGTAGGCGCTGCGCCCCTCGCGGGTGCTGCTGAACACGCAGTGGTTGGGCTCGGGGAAGCTGACCTCGACCCCCGGCTCGGTCTCCTCGGCCTTGTCCTTCGCGGCCTGGAGCAGGGCGCGCGCGTCGTCGTGGGCGAAGGTCTTGCCGCGGCCGAGGAGCGTGATCGAGGCGAAGGCGACCTGGCTGTCGGCGTCGCCCGCGCCGGGGAAGGCGAGCTTCAAGGCGTCGCAGGCGTTCGACCCGGGGCGCGGGAGGCCGCCCACGGTCCAGGCGGCGTGGAGCGCGCGGCTCGCGGCCTTGGGGTCTTCGAGGGCGGGGCCCTGGAGCAGGACGGTCTGCAGCCCGCGCACGGAGGCCAAGGACCAGGTGCGCTCAGCGCGCGTGAGGTAGACCGCGTGCCCGAGGGCGTCGGGGCCGCGGCGGAAGCGCAGCCGCGTCACCCGCAGCTGGGCGAAGCGCACGCTGACCCCCCGCCCCTCGAGCCGCTCGCCGCTCGCGAGCTGGCCCTTGTGGGCGACCCCCTCGACCTGCTTGAGCTCGAGCCCGAGCTCGGCTGCCAGGGCGTGGGCGTAGACCTCTTCTTGCGGGGTCGGCGCCTGACGGCTGATCTCGACCTCCGTCGCGCAAGCCGCGGCGGCGCCCAGCACACACAGGATCCAGACGAAACGAGCGCTCAGGGGTATCCTCCTCTCCTAACTCTAACGCCGGTTTGCGCCGCGGAGGAAGCATGAGCTACACCCTCTACCAACTCTCCCCCTCACCCAACTCGATCAAGGTTCGCCTGGCGCTGGGCCTGAAGCAGATCCCGTGTGCGCTGCAGGACACGAACCCCGCGGACCGCACCGCCCTGGTCGCGCTCTCGGGGCAGTCGCTGACCCCGGTGTTGACCGACGGCGACCGCGTGATTTACGACTCCTACGCGATCCTGCGCTACCTCGACGCCAACAACCCGGACGCCGGGCCGCGGCTCTACTCGCCCGAGCGCGCCACGCACCAGGCGATCGAGCGCTGGGAGCTCTTTGCCCGCGTCGAGCTGGGCGAGGTCGTGGGCATGATCTTCAACCAGCTCTTCGCCCCCGAGGTCGACCCTCAAGCGGTCGCCAAGGCCAACGCCCTCCTCGCTGAGCGCGCCCAGCGCCTGGAGGAGGCCCTCGACGGTCAGGACTTCCTCGTCGGGAGCGCGCCGACAGCAGCGGACCTGACCTGCGCCCCCTTCGCGTCCTACGGGACCCTCGACGCCAAGGACCACGACGCTGGCACGGTCGCGCACTTCTTCGCGTCCCACCTGCAGCTCCCCCAGGACCTCCCGTGCACCCGGGCTTGGATCGCGCGCTGCATGGCCTTCGACGTCTCGGGCTAGCCCGCGCCGGGGCGGAGCCAGCTCCGCGCGACGACCAGGAGCAGGGTCCCCGCGCCGCAGGCGACCAGGTAGCCCGGCGCGACGGCCTGCATGGCCGTGTGGTCGAGGACCGCGCCCGGCGGCAAGCTCCAGGCCACGGCGAGCAGGCTCAGGGTGAAGACCAAGCGGCCCACGAGGTTCACGAGGGAGAGGAAGGTCGCGCGGTAGCCGCGCTCCAGGCGCGGCTGGGTCGCGGCGCTCACGAGGGGGTCGCGCAGGCCGCGGGGGACCATGCGCAGCACCAAGAGCGCGGCCACCGCGGGGTGCAGGGTCAGGGTCATCGCCAGCACCAGCGCGAGCTGCAGGGCGAGTGTCGCGACCAGGCTCCAGGCGAGGCCGACCCGGGCCTGGAGGCCTGGAGCCCAGCCGCTGACCCCCGCGGAGACGGCCATCATGGCCGCGATCACGCCGCCGGTCGCCGCCGGCGTCCACCCCGCGAGGGCGTGCGCGGCGAGCAGGTGCTTGAAGTAGGACTGCAAGAGCACGTAAGGGACGTCCTCGAGCACGATCGCGAGCACGGCGAAGGCCGTCAGCCAGGCGAGGGCCGGGTCGCGCAAGCGGGCGGCCACCGCCAGCAGCTGCCTCAGCGGCGGGGCGGCGCGCGACGTGTCCTCCCCGGGGTCGGGCTCGACGAGGGCCCACGCCAAGCCCAGGGAGGCGAAGGCCGCCGCCGCCGTGGCGAGGTAGGTCAGGCGCGGCTCGATCAGCGCCAGCCCGCCGCCGATCACGGCGGAGAGCGCGAGGGCCGCGAAGCTGTAGCGGTGCGCGCGCACCTCGTGGGCGGTCAGCTCGTGCTCGCGGCCGGTCGCCGCCAGCGACTCGTAGAGCAGCGCGCTCCCCGTGCCCGACGCGAAGGCCGCGCTCAGGCCCTGCAAGGCCTGGGCGAGCGCGAACACGGCGAACCCGCTCCCCCAGCCCAGGAGCGCGCAGCCCAGGCAGGAGGCCAGGCACGCGATCACGAAGGTCCAGCGCCGGCCGATCACGTCGCAGAGGTAGCCCGAGGGCACCTCGAGCACGACCGTGCCCAGGTCGTAGACCGCGGCGAGCACGATCGCCTCGCGCGGGCCCAACTCGCCCTCGAGGTAGAGGAACCACACCGCCTGCCAGAAGTAGAGGTTCCGGCAGGCCTGGAGCAGGGGGTAGAGCCGCAGGTTGCGCACGACGGCGGCGTCGCCCGCTGTGGACGTGGTCATCGGGGCGCTCCGCAGGGCGCGCAGTCTACGTCAGGGGAGCGACCGAGACCGAGACCGAGACCGAGACCGACGCCGAGACCGACACCGAGACCGAGACCGACACCGAGACCGAGACCGAGACCGAGACCGAGACCGAGACCGAGACCGAGACCGAGACCGAGACCGAGACCGACGCCGAGACCGAGACCGAGACCGAGACCGAGACCGAGACCGAGGCCGAGGCCGAGACCGAGACCGAGACCGACGCCGAGACCGACGCCGAGGCCGACGCCTCTGGCCACCAAGCCGTAGGGGCGGAGCTTGCCTCCGCCCGCTCCGAAGCCGACCCTGCGGTGCCCGGCGAGTCTGCGTCCACTGAGGGCGAGGGGCTTGGCTCCGAGCCCCCTGGAGACGCGGACACCGACTCCGACGGGGCTCCCCGCCGTGCGCGCTGGAAGGTGTGGGGAACGCGGGTCGCGGTCGGGCTGGTGTCGCTCGTGCTCGTCGTGCGCTTGGCCCTGGTGTTCGCGCTGCCCTTCGCCGCCCACTGGGCGGGGGAGCTGGTCGGGCTCGACGTTCGGCTGGGTGAGCACCGCCTGAGCTTGCTGTGGGGCGAGCTCGAGCTGCGCGACCTGACCGCCTACGGGCCCGACCACGAGCCCGTGCTCGATGTGCGTCGGCTGCTCGTGGACGTGTCGATCGGTGAGCTCCTGGGGGGAGACCTCGTCGTCGAGCGGGTCGACCTCGAGGGCGTGCGCGCGACCCTCGAGCGCGACTCCGAGGGGCGGCTGACGCTCCTGACCACGATCGAAGAGGCGCTGGGGCCTGCCGGCGAGGAGCAGGAGGAGGAGCCGGAGGCCGAGGGCGAAGCGGGCAACACGCGGATCGTGGTGCAGCGGGTCAGCGTGCGCGATCTGCTCCTGGCCTGGTCCGACGCGTCGGTGGAGCCGCCGCTGGAGTGCGACGTGCGGCTCAGCGAGCTGACCCTCAACGACTGGGAGTTGGCCGAGCCCTACGTGCCGCAGCTGGTGTCCTTGGAGCTCGGCGTGAGCGGGGTGCTCGAGGCGCTGCGGATCGAGGTCGTCAAGGAGCAGACCTCGGCGCCCTGGATCAGCGCGGAGGTGAGCCTCGAAGGCGCCGCGCCCGCGTCGGTGCGCGGCTACCTCACGCCGCTCGGGCTGGAGCCGACCGGGGAGACGGTCGACCTGTTCCTCGCGGTGCGGGGGGCCTACACGGGGCCCCTGCCGGAGCGCGGTGAGCTCAACCGCGTCGAGCTCACGGTCGGGGGGCGGCGGGAGCTCGTGCTCAACGGACTCCTGGTCGACGTGGACCTGGCCGAGGGGCTGCGCGTCCGCAACGTCGAGCTGGAGGGCGTCGACGGCGCGCTGGTGCGCCGGGAAGACGGGGCGCTGCTGGCCGGCGGCTTCGAGTTCACCTCGGACGCGGCGGCGACCGTGGCCACGGAGGGCGCGGTCGAGTTCGAGCGGGTGGAGAAGCAAGTCCTCGCGCAGGAGGCGCTGCAGCTCCTGGTGGAGCGTCTGCGCCTCGAGGACCTCCAGCTGCGCCTCGAAGATCGCGTGCAAGCGCCGCCGGTCGAGCTGGCGGTCGACCTGAGGCACGCGGAGGTCACGGGCTTCGAGCTCGACCTCAGCGAAGGCGCGGCACCGCGCGCCGCTGACTTCGACCTGCTGCTCGCCGTGCCGGGGGTGGTCGACTCCGTGGCGGCGATCGGCTCGTGCGTCCCCTCGGCCGCGCGTCCTCGCGTGGGCGTCGACCTCGCGCTGAGCGGCCTCGAGGGCTCGCGCCTCGAGCCCTACCTCGCCCCGGCCGGGATCGCCCCGATCTACACCTGGGGCACGGCGCAGCTCAAGCTCGACGCGGCGCTCGCCCCCGCGGAGGCAGGCGGCGACGGCTTGGACCTGTCGTGCGTCGTGCGCGAGGTCGACCTCAGCGACGGTGAGCGGCGTTGGCTCGGCTGGGAGCGCCTGGAGCTCGTCGCGCGCGACGTGACTCCCGACGGCGCCCGGGCGAAGGTCGACGTCCTCTCCCTGCGCGGGTTCAGCGCGGAGGCCGAGCAGCGGGCCGACGGCGCGCTCCTCGTGGGCGGCTTCGCGGTGGCGCCGGCGGCGGACGTCGCCCCGCTCGCCTCCCACACCGGCCCGCTCCCGGCAGACTCCGGCACCGAAGCTGCCGCTGGGCCCGTCGAGCCCCTCCGGCTCGCCGACCTGCTCCCGACCCTCGAGCTGGGGCGGTTCGACCTCGGGGGTGCGCGGCTGACCTGGATCACCCCCGCGCGGCGCCTCGAGGTGCGTCCCTGGCGCGTGCACACCGTGCGGCCGTGGAGCCTCCCCGACGACCCGCTCCTGGCCCCTCCCCTCGAGCTCCGGGTGAGCCTCGGGCTCGCCGAGCTGGTCGAGGAGGTGACCCTCGCCGCGACCCTCAGCCCCTTCGGGGAGCTGCCCACGGCCGCGCTGACCCTCGAGGCCCACGGGATCGAAGGGCCCAAGCTGGCTCAGCTCTCCGGGGGCGCGTTTCGCGCGCCCGCCCTGACCCACGGCGTGCTCGGCGCGAAGCTCGAGGCCCAGCTGAGTGGCTCCTTGCTGGAGGGGCTCGACCCGCTGCCGGCCCTCGAGCTGACCCTGAGCGAGGTCGCCCTGGAGGGCTCCCCGGAGGGGCCGAATCTGTTCGTGCTCGAGCGGGTCAAGGCCAGCGGGATCGCCGTGACCGCCTCGGGCGTCACGGTCGAGCGGGTCGCGATCGACGCGCCGGAGCTGAGCGCGCGCCGCTCGGAGGCCGAGGTGGTCGTGTGCGGGTTCGAGTTCCCCCTCCCTCCGCCCGCGGAGCCAGCCCCCGAGCCCCCGCCGGAGGCGGCCGTCGAGGCCTCCCCCGCGGCGCCCGAGGAGCTGGGGGCCGAGCCGGCCTTCCGCTTCGCCCTCGGCGCGCTCGACCTCGAGGGCGCCGTGTTGCACTTCGTCGACTCCAGCTTCGATCCGCCGATTCAGGCCCCGCTGCGGGGCGGCGAGGTGCACGTGCGCGACCTGAGGTGGCCGGCGGAGGCTGGCCAGCCTCGCCTGAGCGCCTCCCTGCGCTTCGAGAGCGACCCCCTGGGGGGAGACCTGGGGCCCGCCTTCGAGGTGCTCACCGCGGGCGCTGAGCTGAACCTCTACGCGCGCACGGGCACCGCGAGGCTGGGGCTCGAGTCCCTCGAGTTGAGCAACCTGCGGGGCGCGGCGCGACCGAGCGGGGTGGAGCTCGGGGGGGGTCGCGCCTCCTTGATCGTGGACGTGAAGCTGCGGCCCGACGTGCTCGCGCTCGACACCGAGTTGGCCCTCGACCAGCTGCGCCTGAGTGAGCCCGCGGGCGGGCTCTTGAGCAGCGTGCTCGACTTGCCGCTGGGGCTCGACTCGGTGGTGTTCCTGCTGCGCGACGAGAGCGGCCTGATCGAGGTCCCCTTCAGCATGGACTTGCCCCGCGAGGGGTTGAGCCTCCCCGGGCTCCTCTCGGCGGCGCTCAAGACCCTGGGCGTGGTGATCGGGCGCGCCGCCCTCCGCTCTCCGCTGCGCGGGCTGACCTCGCTCAAGGACCTCGGCGGCGGGTTCCTGGGCCTGGTCCTCCCCGGCGAGGTCCGCTCCGCCGAGTCGATCGAGCTGCGCTGCTTGCCCGGAGGGGTCGCGCTCTCGGCCGAGGGCGAAGGGCGGCTCGAGCGCCTGATCGAGCGCGCGCGCCGCGAGCGCTTGCCGGCGCTGACCCTCGTGCACCACGCCGGCGCGGAAGACGCCGAGGCGGTGCGCCGGGTCCAGTCACCGAGCGAGAGCGACCTGCGGCTCGCCGCGGCCCGGATCGACGCGCGCCTGGCGGAGTTCGAGCGCGGCGTGGCGCGCGCCCGGGAGCGAGCGCTCGAGCGGGTCGAGGAGGACTCCGAGGAGGTCGAGGACGCGCGCCGCGCGCTCCGCAGGCTCGAGGAGGGACGCGCCTCGTTGATCGAGGGTCGCGACGAGGTGAGCGCGCAGCTCGCGGAGCTGGGCAGGCCCCGCAGCGAGCGCTCGGCGGCCCGTCGCCTGCGGCGCGGCGTGGTCCGCCTCGGCGCCAGCCGGCTCGAGCGCCTGGCGGAGAGGTTGATGCGGGTGCCCGGGCTGCAGATTCGCGTCCAGCGCCCGGTCCATGAGGCCGACCCGCCCCCCGGGGCGGGCTACGTCGAGGTCATGCTCGCGGGTGAGTGAGCGGACCACGAAGGTGGGTCGCATTCGCACACTGAAAAGAAACGTGCAAAGAAACCTCTGTCTCCGTTGGGTTTACGGCTGGCAAGCGATCTGCTCAGTCCTGGCCGAAGGACGGAAGGACGAGCATGGGCCAGCTGGCCACCCCTGCGCACGAACGCTCCCGGAGACCGCGTCGCGTCGCGAGCCTGGACCTGGGGCCCGACGGTCCTCTGCTCGAGCTGCACGGCGAGCTGGGGAAGGGCGGCATGGGGACGGTGTGGCGCGTCCGCGAAGCGGCCACCGGACGAACCCTCGCGCTCAAGCAGCTCCTGCCCAGCCGGATCTCGACCCGCGCCCTGCGGCGCTTTCTCCGCGAGTGCCAGATCTCGGGCTCGCTCCGCCACCCCGGGATCGTCCGCGTCCACTCGGCGGGCACCAAGGACGGGCGCCCGTGGCTGCTGACCGAGCTGGTCGAGGGCGGTCGGACCCTGCGCGGGGTCTTCGACGACCCCGACGCGACGCGCGCCCAGCGACTGCGCTTGCTGCTCGAGGTCGCTCGCGCGGTGGGCTTCGCCCACCGGCGCGGGGTGGTCCACCGCGACCTCAAGCCCGACAACGTCCTCGTCGACCCCGAGGGGCGCGCCCGCCTGACCGACTTCGGCCTGGCCAAGGTCGAGGACGCAGATCGGCTGACCAAGACCGGGTCCATGGTCGGGACCCCGCACTACATGGCGCCCGAACAGATCACGGGAGACCAGCAGCGCCAGGGACCCGCCAGCGACGTGTGGGCCCTCGGTGTCATGCTGTATCAGGCGCTGGCCGGCAAGCTGCCCTTCGAGTCCGAGAACCTCAGCGCGCTCTCCGGCCAGATCTGCAACCTCCAGCCTCCCGCGCTGGCCAAGCTCGACCCCACGATCGGTCCTGCGCTGCAGGCCGTGTGTGCGCGAGCCCTGCGCAAGCAGCCGGAGCGACGCCACGCCGACGGCGACGCCTTCGCCGACGCCCTGGAGGCCGCGCTCTGCGCTCCGCGCGCCAGCGTCGGGCCGCCGCGTTGGCTGCTCCCGCTGGTGGCGAGCCTCGCGCTGTGCGGGGTGGTGGCGGTCGTCGCCTGCGCGCTCAGCGCCGGCGGCCCCGACTCCCGCGCCGCGCTCACCCTCGACCCCGTCACGCGTCGAACCACCGCGGAGACCCTCGACCTGCGCGGGGTCTCGCCGGTCTCGGGAGGCTGGGTGGAGGTCGAGCTGGCCGGCGAGCGCCGGCGGATCCCGCTGCGGGACGGGAGCTTCGTGTGTCGCGGGCTTCCGCTCACTCCCGGGCGCAACTTCGTCTCGGTGCGCCTGCTCCCTGACGGAGAGGTCGCGCGCCTCGAGGTCGAGCGGCTCGCCGCGCCGGCCTGGCACTGGCAGCAGCGCGAGCGTCCGCCCTTTCCGCTGCCCCCGGGGATGGTCTTCGGAGACGTCCCCGGCGACTACGTCAACGCCGTAGACGGCTCGGTCCTGCGCTGGGTTCCCCCGGGGAGCTACGGCCTGGGGGAAGAGAGCACCCTCGTGCCGCGCAGCCCCCTTCGCACGGTGCGCCTGCGGCAGGGCTACTTCGCCGGGAAGTTCGAGGTGAGCTGGGGTCAGTTCGACCGCTTCTGCGAGGCCACGGGCCGCAAGAAGGCCTCGCGGGTCTTGACCAGCTCGAAGAACGGGATGGGGGTCTTCGACCCGATCACCCGCACCGGCCCGCGCTTCGAGGCCGGCGACGACCACCCGGCGTTCGGGGTCAGCTTTCATGACGCGGTCGCCTACTGCGAGTGGGCTGGCGTGCGCCTCCCGTCCGGCGAGGAGTGGGAGATCGCAGCGCGAGGGAGCCTGGGCACGCGTTACCCCTGGGGTAACCGCGCGCGCCGCGACCGCGCGAACACCGAGACCGAGCGCGACGGGCACTTCTACCCCAGCCCGGTCGGCAGCTTCCCCGAGGGCGCTTCGCCCTTCGGCTGCCTCGACATGGCCGGGAACGTCACGGAGTGGACCTCGGATTACTTCCCCGGGCAGACCGAGTGCCGCACGACCCGCGGCGGCGCGTGGAACGTGAGCTTCGACTACTGCGAGTCGACCTTCCTCGAGCCCAATCACCCGGGCATTCACTTCCGCTCGATCGGGTTCCGCGTGGTCCGCGGGCTGGGCAGCGACGCCCCCTAACCACGGGCCGTGGGGGGGGGCGCAGTTCTCCTCGTCGAGTCGACTGGGGTTCGAGCGCTTGCACCCGTTCGATCTCGCGCGCAAGCGGGCTTCGTCGCCTCGTTTGGCCAACCAACGCGAACGCGCGCGCCGAGGGGCGGGCGCGCGCGGTGTGGGTGGCGGGCCGCGGTGGGCCTGGCTGAACGGGCTAGCCGAGCAGCGTGTTGAACGCCTTGGCGCGGAGGAAGGCCTCCTCGGCCTCGGCAAGGGCGCTGCCCTTGGTGCCCGCGGCCTTGAGCTTCGCCAGGGCGTCGTGCGCCGCGGTCACGGCTTGCTGAGCCTGGTCCTTGGTGGTGCCGTCGGCCTTGGCCGCGCCGCTGGCGAGCACGCTCACGACGTCGTCCTGGACTTTGCAGAACCCGCCGTAGATCGCGATCTTGGTCTCCTCGCCGCTCTCGAGGCTCGGCTTGACCTTGGCCACGCCGTGGCCCAGGCGCGCGATCATGGGGGCGTGCTTGGGCAGCACGCCGATCTCGCCGTCGAGGCTGGGGAGCACGACGAAGCCGGCTTCGCCCTCGAAGAAGGTCGAATCGGGGGTGACGACCGAGACGCGCATGCCTAGCCCTGGGCCTTCTTGGCCTTGGCGCGCACGTCGTCGATCGTGCCGACGTACTTGAAGTAGTCGGCGGGAATGTCGTCGGCCTTGCCTTCGACGATCTCCTTGAACGAGCGCACCGTGTCTTCGAGCTTGACGTAGACGCCCTTCATGCCGGTGAAGGCCTCGGCCACGCTGAACGGCTGCGAGCAGAAGTTCTGGATCCGACGCGCGCGGGTGACGATCAGCTTGTCCTCTTCGGAGAGCTCGTCCTCACCGAGGATCGCGATGATGTCCTGGAGGTCCTTGTTGCGCTGCAGGATCACCTGGACCCGGTTGGCGACCGCGTAGTGCTCCTCGCCCACGACGTTGGGGTCGAGGATTCGCGAGGTCGAGTTCAGCGGGTCGATCGCGGGGTAGAGGCCCTTGGCCGCGATCCCGCGGTCGAGGACGGTCGTCGCGTCGAGGTGGGAGAAGGTCGTCGCCGGCGCGGGGTCGGTCAAGTCGTCCGCGGGGACGTAGACGGCCTGCACCGAGGTGATCGCGCCCTTCTTGGTCGAGGTGATCCGCTCCTGGAGCGCGCCCATTTCGGTGGCGAGGGTCGGCTGATAGCCCACCGCCGACGGCATGCGGCCGAGGAGCGCCGAGACCTCGGAGCCCGCCTGGCTGAAGCGGAACACGTTGTCGACGAAGAGCAGCACGTCGGTGCCGCCCAGGTCGCGGAGGTACTCGGCCATGGTCAGCGCCGAGAGCGCGACGCGCAGACGCGAGCCAGGGGGCTCGTTCATTTGGCCGAAGACCATGACGGTCCGCGGGAGCACGCCCGACTCGTTCATTTCGAGCCAGAGGTCGTTCCCCTCGCGGGTGCGCTCGCCGACGCCGGCGAACACCGAGTAGCCGCCGTGTTGCTTGGCGACGTTGTTGATCAGCTCCTGGATCAACACCGTCTTGCCCAGCCCGGCGCCGCCGAACAGCCCGGTCTTGCCGCCGCGGGTGTAGGGGGTCAGCAGGTCGACGACCTTGAGCCCGGTCTCGAAGACCTCGGTCTTGGCCTCGATGTCGTCGTAGTCGGGGCTCGGCTGGTGGATCGCCCGGCGCTCCTTGGTGACCACTGGCTCGCCCTCGTCGATCGCCTGACCGAGGAGGTTGAACACGCGGCCCAGGGTCTCGGTGCCGACGGGCACGGAGATCGGGGCGCCGGTGTCGGTGACCTTGGTCCCGCGCACCAGGCCGTCGGTGGCACCCATGGCCACCGCGCGCACGCGGTTCCCGCCGAGGTGCTGCTGCACCTCGCCGGTCAGGGTGCCCTTGACGCCGCCGAAGTCGGTCTCGATCACGAGGGCGCTGTAGATGTCGGGGAGGTGGCCCTCCTCGAACTCGGCGTCGAAGGTGGCGCCGATCACCTGGACGATGTG
This sequence comes from Planctomycetota bacterium, assembly GCA_020425635.1. GTDB lineage: Bacteria > Planctomycetota > J058 > J058 > J058 > JAGQRJ01. Next base: position 11,212 of record JAGQRJ010000560.1, read on the forward strand.
GCCTTCTTGGGTCGCGGTGGTGCTCATGGTGCCTCCTACGCGAGTGCCTCGGCGCCGCCGAGGACCTCGAGGATCTCCTTGGTGATCTGATTCTGTCGGGCCCGGTTGTAGGCCATACGCAGGGCCTTACCGACCTCTTGCGCGTTGTCGGTCGCGTTCTTCATCGCGATCCGTCGTGCGATCTGCTCGGAGGTCGCGGCCTCCAGGTAGACGCGGTAGAGGTGCAGCTTGGCCTGGAGCGGGAAGATCGCGTCCAGGATCGACTTCGCGTCGGGCAGGATCTCGAAGTTGGGCGTGCCCTTGATCTCCGCGTCGGGGGTCCGCTCGCGCGCCTCTTCTTCGCGCTGCTCTTCGCTGGTGATCGGGAGCAGGGTCTCGAGCACGGGATACTGCCGGCCGGCCGAGGCGAAGTGCGTGTAAGCGATCTCGACCCGGTCGACCTCTTTGTCGAGGAACAGCCCGATCAGGTGCGCCGCGACGAGCTCGACGTCGCTGAACGCCGGGCGGTCTTCGAACTGGGTGTAGGTCTTCGCTTCGAAGGGCAGCTTGTTGAACTTGAGCCAGTTGATGCCCTTCTTGCCGCTGGCGACGATCTTGACCTCTTTACCCTCCTCGAGCAGGGCCTTGCGCCGGTCGCGGGTCATGCGCATCACGTTGCCGTTGTAGCCGCCGCAGAGCCCGCGGTTCGCGACCACGGCCAGGATCGCGACCTTCTTCACCTCGCGCTGCTCGAGCAGCGCGTGCTCGCCGTCGCTGCCGCCGCCGGCCTTGCGGGCCTCGCTCGCGATCTCGGCCAGCGAGTGGAAGTAGGGCAACGCCTCTTTGATCCGGCCCACGCACTGCTGCGACTTGGCGGTCGCGATCAGCTCCATGGTGCGCGTGATCTTCGAGGTGTTGGCGACGGACTTGATCCGCCGCTTGATATCGCGGGAATTGGCCATGGCCTAGGCGTTCGCCTTCCGCGCCTGCGCCGACCGCGGGTCGGGTGTCTTGCCCTGCTTGAACTGGTCGATGAAGTCCTTGAGCACCGAGGTCAGGTTCTCCTCGGTGACCTTGTCGAGCTTCTTCTTCTCGCGGATCGTGGTCGGGATCTCGCTGTGAGCGCCGCGCACGTAGGGCAGGAACTTCTGCTCGAACTCGCCGACCTTGTTGACCGGGACCTCGTCGAGGAAGCCCTCGTTGCCCGCGAAGACCATGATCACCTGCTCCTCGAAGGGCAGGGGCTTGAACTGGCCTTGCTTGAGCAGCTCGACCAGGCGCTTGCCGCGCTCGAGCTTCTGGGTCGCCACGGCGTCGAGCTCGGTGCCGAGCTGCGCGAAGGCCTCGAGGTCCCAGTAGCTCGCGAGGTCGAGCTTGAGCGACTTGGCGACGCCCTTCATGGCGCTCGTCTGCGCGTTACCGCCCACGCGCGAGACGCTGATGCCCACGTTGATCGCGGGGCGAATGCCCGAGAAGAAAAGGTTCGGCTCGAGGTAGATCTGGCCGTCGGTGATCGAGATCACGTTGGTCGGAATGTAGGCCGAGACCTCACCTTCCTGGGTCTCGATGATCGGGAGCGCCGTGAGGCTGCCGCCCGAGGGCATCTTCTTGCGCACCTCGACGTCGCCGCGGTCGGAGCGCCCGGCGAAGGCCGCGTCGGCCTCGGCCTTGGTGTCGAAGTAGGTGTGCGGGAGGGCGACCTTGTGGCCCTTGGTGAAGATCGCGAACTTGCCGATGGTGGTCTGCAGGCAGCCGTCTTCGGCCGTGATCTGCCGGACCTCCTCCTTCTCACCGTCGAAGCCGGTGATCATCTTCTCGGCGACTTCCTTGCCGTCGTGCCGCTCGTAGATCTTGCCGTCCACCGACTCGACGGTGCCCGGCGCGGCGCTCTTCTTCGAGACGACCCACAGGTCCTTGAGCTTGCAGCTGCGCTCGAGCAGGCGGCTGTGGAGGTAGAACACGTCGCCGGGGTAGGCCTCGCGACCCGGGGGGCGGCGGAGGAGCAGGGAGAGCTCGCGGTAGGCGGCGGCTTGCTTGGTCAAGTCGTCGTAGACGCAGAGCGTGGCGCCGCCCTCCTCGTAGACGAAGTACTCGGCGAGGGCCGTGCCCGCGTAGGGGGCGATGTACTGCAGCGGGGCCGGGTCGGACGCGCCGGCGTTGACCACGATCGTGTAGTCCATGGCGCCGGCCGCGGTCAGGCGGTCGACGAGGCCCACGACCGTGGAGTCCTTCTGGCCGACGGCGACGTAGACGCAGATGACGCCGCTGCCCTTTTGGTTGATGATCGCGTCGATCGCCACCGCGGTCTTGCCGGTCTGACGGTCGCCAATGATCAGCTCGCGCTGACCGCGGCCGATCGGGATCATGGAGTCGACGGCCTTGAGCCCGGTCTGCAGCGGCTCGGTCACCGGCTGCCGCGCGGCGATCCCGGGGGCGATGATCTCGAGCGGGCGGGTGGCCGTGGTCGCGATCGGGCCCTTGCCGTCGAGGGGCTCGCCCAGGGGCGTGACCACGCGACCGACCATGGCCGGACCCACGGGGACCGACATGACGCGCCCGGTGCGCTTCACGGTGTCGCCCTCGCGCAGGACCTTGTAGTCGCCGAGGAGCACCGCGCCGACCGAGGACTCCTCGAGGTTCAGCGCGAGGCCGAAGATCCCGTGGGGGAACTCCAGGAGCTCGTTGGACATGCAGTTCTTGAGCCCGTAGATCCGAGCGATGCCGTCGCCGACCTCGAGGATCGAGCCGATCTCGTCGAGGTCGAGGTCACGCGCGTAGTCTTGGATCTCGCGCTTGAGGACGGCAGAGATCTCGTCGGCCTTAATCTTCATAGTAGTCCTCGCTCTGGAGTCGGACCGAATCCAACCGGGAGCCAATGGTCTGCAGGCGTGAGCGCAAGGAGCCGTCGATTCGCGAGTCGCCTACGCGGATCACGACGCCCCCCAACAGGGCTTCGCGCACGCGCTCCTGCAAGATGATTTCCTTGTTGTACTTCGCGCGCAGCGTCTTCAAGAGCCGCTCGCGCGAGGGCTTGCTGAGGGGCACGGCGCTCTCGACGCCGACCACCAGCTCGCCCATGCGGTCGTGGTACCCGGCCACGAACGCCTTGATCATGGCGGCGAGCGCCGACTGGCGGCGCTTGTCGATCACGATCTTGAGGAAGTTGAGCGTGACCTCCGAGATCCCCGCGCCGAAGACCTTGTCCAGCACGTCCTTCTTGGCGGCTGGCCGGATCTGCGGCGCGCTGAGGAACAGGGCGAACTGAGGCTCACCTTCCAGGATGCGGTCGAACTCGCTCAGCTCCGCCAGCACCTCGCGGTGGACGCCCTTCTCGAAGGAGAGGTCCAGCAAGGCGTTGGCGTAAACCGCCGCGATCGTCTCTTCCCGCACCGCCATGGTTAGGCTCGCTCGTACGAGGCGAGGACGTCGTCCACGATCTTTTGGTGGCGCGCGGCGTCGACCTCGGCGTCGATGACGCGCTCGGCGATCGCCATGCCCACCTTGACCGCGTCACGGCGGACCTCGGCGAGGGCCTTCTGCTTGGCGAGCCCGATCTCGCGCTCGGCGCGGTCGCGGATCGCCTGGGCCTCGGCGGTCGCCTTGGCTTGCGCGTCTTGCACGATCCGCTTCCGGTCAGCCTCGCCCTCGTCGATGATCTGCTGCGCCTCCTGGCGCACACCCTCGAGCTGGGCTTCGTACTGCTGCTTGATCGCCTCGGCCTCGGCGCGCACCTTGCGCGACGCCTCCACCTGACCCGCGATGGCCTCTTCACGCTTGTCCAGGGCGTCCACGAAGGGACCCCAGGCGAGCTTGTAGAGGATCATGAGCACCACCGCGAAGGTCGCGGCGGTCCACACGACGAGCCCGGCCCCGTGAGGGTCGAGCCACCATTGCGGGGCGTCGGAGTGCCCGCCGGACTCGGCGAGCAGCGAGAGGAAGTTCATGGGAACCCCTAGGTGAAGAGTGAGAGAAGCTCGCCCCGGCCCACGCGGGCCGCGGCGCGTCCAATCCCCAGGGGGTGAACTAGGCGCCGATCCCGGACTTGGTCCAGAACAGCAGCGCGATCACGATCCCGAACAGGGCGGCACCTTCGACCAGCGCCGCGGTCAGGATCATGCTCCCGCGAATGTCACCCGCGGCCTCGGGCTGACGCGCGATACCCTCGCACGCTTGTCCGCCGATCCGGCCGATGCCGAGACCCGCGCCGATCGCGGCCAAACCAGCGCCCACCGCAGCGAGCCCAGCACCAGTGCCAATTTCTGCCAGCAGCATGTAATCCATGATTGACTCCCTACACCGACGCCCGTCTTTGGCGCGGTAAAGATCAGTGATCAGGGTGCAGGGCCATGCCCAGGAACACCGTGACCAGGAAAGTAAACACATACGCCTGAAGGAAGGCGACGAAGATTTCGAGAAAGTAGACGATCGTTCCGGAGACGATCGAGACCGCGCCCATGGGCAGGGTCATCCAGCCGCCGAGGAGGTTGCCGAACATGAGGACCATGCCCAAGGCGGCGAAGAGCACCGCGTGGCCGCCGGTCATGTTGGCCCAGAGACGCAAGGCGAGAGCGACGACCTTGATCACGTGCCCCACGAGCTCGATCACGAACAGCATGGGCACGAGCCACAGGGGCAGCCCGCCGGGGACGATGTTCTTGACGTAGGCGACGAGGCCCTGCTCCTTGATCCCCAGCAGGTGCCACCAGGCGCCGGCGATGATCGAGAGCGTCGCGGTCACGTAGATCTGGCCGGTCGGCGTCACGAGCCCGAAGAAGCTCCAGTGCGTGTGCCCGTCGTGTCCGACCACCGGCACGTAGAACGGCGGGATCAAGGGCAGGAGGCCGATCAGGTTGCAGAACAGGACGAAGAAGAACAGCGTCCAGAGGATCGGGAGGAACTTGTCTCCGCCCTTCCCGAGGAAGGGGCGCGCGATGTCGTCGCGGACGAAGAGCAGGATCAGCTCGAGGAGGTTGGTCACCCGGCCGCGGGGGACGATCGGGCTCTGGCGCAGCGCGCGTCCGAAGGGGCCGAACAGCAGGATCAAGCCGATCGCGGCGACGAACATGCCGAGGACGTGCTTCGAGATCCCGAGGGTCCCCAAGCCGGCGATCGGCTCGACGTCCAGCAGGTGCTCTGCTATCCAGCTTTTCTCTGCCAAGAACAGTGGCACGCGCCTACTCCTCGGACTCTGGCGGCTGAGGTTTCCGCTTGGTCAGGTCCGATCGCACAAACACCTCTTGGTAGAGCATGTAGAAGCCGAATCCGAAGCCCAGGAACGCTCCCACGAGGGTGAACGCCGGCAAGGATCCAACCGTGCTATCGAGCCAGTAGCCTCCACCCGTAAACACCACGATCGAGATTGCGAACTGCAAGCCGAAGTGGGAGTAAACCAGGAGGCTCTTGGGATCAGAGCTCTCCATCGCGTTCCCCTCGGCCGCGGGATTCGAGCATTCCCCCCTTGCCGTGTCAACGCCCATGACGCACACGCTGTGAGTTTCTCTGCGATCCGGTCGCAGCCGCGCTAAACTGGGGGCTGGAAGGATTCCGCCGCATGCCCGTTCGCGCCTCGCTGCTCTGCGCCAGCCTCGCCGTAACCCTCGCGGTTGCGCAGGAGCCCGCCGCGGAAGCCCCGGGCGACCTGCCCTCCGAGCGGATCGTGGTCCTGAGCCTCACGGGGGAGATCGACGCCCTCAGCGAGCGCGTGCTCGAGAAGCAGGTCGCCGCGGCGCTCGAGGTCGAGGGCCTGCGCTTCCTCGTGCTCGAGATCGACTCCCCGGGGGGCGAGCTCCAGGCTTCGCGGAACATAGCCTTCAACCTCGCGAACCTCGAGGCGGTGACCACGGTGGCCTACGTCCGCGGGCGGGCGCTCTCGGGCGCGACCTTCGCCGCCCTCGGCTGCGACCTGATCGCCTTCGGCCCCGGCGGGCAAATGGGCGACGCCATGCCGCTCCGGGTGTTCCAGGACCTGAGCGTGGAGGTCGCCGAGAAGTTGATCTCGCCCGTGCGCGCGGACCTGAAGTTCCTCGCCGAGAAGCACGCCGGCTACCCCGCGCTGTGCGCGGAGGCCATGGCGGACCCGGCGCTGACCGTCCACCGGGTGGAGCTCCGCGACGTCGAGCGGGGGCGCGTCGACGTGGTGTGGCTCGACGGCGAAGCCTTCGAGCAGCTGCGCTGGAGCCGCCCCGACGACGTCCTCGCCGAGGAGGTCGTGTGCAAGGCCGGGGAGCTGCTCAGCGTGAACGCGCTCCAGGCCCAGGACATGGGCTTCTGCGCCTGGGTCTCGCGCGACCTCGACGAGCTCACCCGTCAGCTCCAGACCGAGTTCTCCACCGGTCCGCTCGAGCGCTCGCGCGAGAGCGTTCCCGCCTGGGTCGACGTGGTGCGCCTGATCACCTGGTGGCCGGTCAAGAGCCTGCTGTTCGTGGTCGGGATCGTGGCGCTCCTATTCGCCTTCGCGACCCCCGGAACGGGGCTGCCCGAGGTCACCGCGGCGGTTTGTCTGGGCCTCGTCTACGGCGGCTCGTACCTGATCGGGCTCGCCGACTACGTCGAGGTGTTGCTGCTCTTGCTCGGGCTCGGGCTGCTCCTCGCGGAGCTGTTCACCCCGAGCTTCGGCCTGCTCGGGCTCTCGGGGCTGGGCTGTCTGCTCGCGTCGTTGGTGCTCAGTTACCAGACCTTCGTGATCCCCGACACGAGCTTCGAGTGGGCGACCCTCGAGGCGAGCGCGGCCAAGACGCTCTTCGCCGCGCTGCTCTCGTTCCTCGGCGTGTTCGTCGCCATGCGCTTCCTGCCGAACACCCGCCTGTTGAGGGGGCTGGTTCACCAGCACACCCTCAGCGCGGGCGCAGGTGAGGGGGCCGCCTCGGGCCGCCTGACGACGCTCGCGCCCGAGGGCGCGCTGGGCCGCGCGCTGACCGTCCTCCGCCCGGTGGGCAAGGTTCAGATCGGCGAGCAGGTCGTGGGCGCCGTCGCCGAGGGAGACTTCGTGGACCCCGGCGACGCCGTGGTCGTGATCGGGCACCGCGGGTCGGAGGCGATCGTCAGCCGCCGCCCCGAGGTGCAGGCAGCGCCGCCCCCTGGGGCGACGGCGACCGACGAGGGAGGTGGCAGCGCGTGAACGTCCTGATCCTGGTCTCGCTGTTCTGCGGGGGGCTCGCGTTCCTCGCCCTCGAGCTGTTCTTGCCGGGCGCGATCCTGGGCGCGATCGGGGCGCTGATGCTCCTCGCCGCCGTGAGCTTGACCTTCGTCTACGAGGGGCCGCTCGCGGGAGGGGCGGCCCTGCTCGGCTCCTGCGGGGCGGGGGCGGCCTTCGTCAAGCTCGGCGTCGACCGCCTCGCGCTGCGCAAGCACCTCGCCCACGGCACGGGCACCAGCGACCGCTCGCACCTGATCGGCATGGTCGGCGAGGCGATCTCGCCCTTGCGCCCCGGCGGGATCGCCAAGGTCGGCGGCCTGCGCGTCGACGTGGTCACTGCCGGCGAGCACGTCGACAGCGGCACCCCGGTCGAGGTCGTCGCCGTCGCCGGCAGCCGGATCGAGGTCCGCAAAAAGGCCTAGGCTCCGTCCGCAAACTCAGCCAACGCCCTCGCTTGCCCTCGACGCCGCCGACTGCGCTGTCGCCGGCCACGCGCCGGCTCTTCGTTTCGTTCGCCCCAGGTGACATGCGCCCCCCGCTCCGCGGTAGAGGCAGGCGAACCCATGAGGAACCTTACCGTGACCGAGCTGTTGACCCGAGTCGACCGAGTCCTGGCGCACAGCCGGGCGTTCTACCTCCGCTTCTGCGGTTGGTGCGACCGCCCCCTGGGCGTCGGCTCCGAGCGCGTCTGCTGCACCTGCCAGCCCGAAGCGCTGGCTCATGCTGCGCGCGCGCGGGTCTTCCGGGACCCCAACGCCTCGGGAGCGCGAGACTATTTGCGCCGGGCCCGGCGGGCGGCCATGCGGCCGCGTCGCTGGCGCTAACTGTCTCCTCGCGTCCGCTGCGGTGACCCCGCAGCGGACGCGGGTCTGTACGGAGGGTTAGCCGCCGTTGCGAAGGAGCTCGAGGCTGCGCTCGACCCCGGCGGTGACCTTCTCGATCGCCTGCTCGGGGGTCGTGCTGATTCCGCTGATCCCCCACGCGCGCTCGGCGCCGAACACGGCGACATTGACGTCGCTCATGGCGGCCGGGGGCAGGCCGTGCCTTTGGAGCACGTAGTCCATGACGAGGCGGGTGGTGCGGCCGTTGGCGTCGTAGAACGGGTGAATGCTGACCAGGCGCTGGTAGCTGCGGGCGGCGAGTTCGATGGGGTCCATGCCGCTCTTCTCCGCGGCCTGATACCACTTGACGAAGTCGGCCATGGCCTCTTCGACTTGTTCGCCGAGCACGTAGACCTTCGCGGGCGCTCCCCCGGCGGAGGCGTCGAGCCCGGCGGTGCGTAGCTGGCCAGGGACGCCTCCGTTGTGTTGAAGGCCTTCGCCCAAGGTCGCGTTGAGCTGCTGGATCCGCTCGACGGTCAGGGGCTCGTTGGACTTGGCCCATTCACGCACGAGGTCGTCGGCCTTGGTGAAGTTGCGCGCAGCGATGCTCGCTCCGTCGGTGCCCGCGACTCCGCCGTGGGTGCCGCGCACGGTGCCCGACGAGCCCATGCGCTCGCGGTTGAGCAGGTCCGAGGTCAGGGAGCCGCGCTGGGCGCGGAGCTGCTCGGCGCGGCGGGCGATCTCCTGGGAGCGCGCGAGCAGCGCCTCCCGGGCGGCGGGCGAGACCGGGGCGTCGAGGCCCTCCTGCAGGCCGCGGTAGAGGTCGCCGTGCGGCTTGCCGAGGGGCGTGCTCTCGTCGAGGGCCTGGGCGATCCCCTTGCGAGCCTCGGAGGAGCCGGAGCCCGCCGAGCGGGCGACGTCGTCGACGGCGCCTGCCCCGGCTCCCGCACGGGCGACGTCGTCGACCGCCCCGGCGGCCTCGTCGGCGGCGCCGGCGGCGGCGACGAGCACGGGCTTCAGGCGGCGACGGGCGTCGACCACGTCGTCGGCGACGTTGGCGGCGCGGCGAGCGAGGCGCGCCGCCTTGGCGGCGCGGGCGACCTTGGCCAGCTTGTCGATCCCCTTCGAGCCGAGGACGCTGCCCGCGATCATGCCGGCGCCGTAGCCGGTCATGCGCGCGAACTCGTCGGGGTCGTTGAGGGCCGCGTCGATGTAGCGGGTGCCGACGTCGACGCTGGCGTCGAGGAGGTGCTTGCCGACGGCCTTGACGGTCTCCCAGTCGTCGAGCTCGCTGACGAACTGGCCGAGGGCGACCCAGGTCTCCTTCTGGAACAGCTCGCCGATCCCGACGACGGTGTCCTTGGCGGCCTGGGCGACGCCCTTGGTGATGTTGTAGAGGAAGCGGGTGGGGCCGGGCAGGCTCTGCCCGGCGCGGTCGACGGCGGAGAGCATGCGCGAGAACCAGCCCTGGCGGGGGGCCGGGGTCTGGGTGCTGCGCGCCCCGAGCTCCGCGGCGAGGCCGAGGGGGTCGGTGAGCCGGGTGGGGTCGTTCTCGGCGTAGGCGTAGAGGTTGAGGCCACCCTCGCGGCCGCTGGGGTCGGGGGCGGTGAAGCGCCCGAGGGTCGGGTCGTAGTGGCGCGCGCGGACGTCGTAGAGGCCGGTGACCGCGTCGAGGGGGCGGCCGGCGAAGCGCCACGGGTTCCGCTCGGCGGCGGGGCCCTCGCTGGCGAGGCCCTCGCCGAAGGCGCCGTAGCGGTAGCGGGCGACGACCTCGCCGTCGACGTCGGTGAGCGCGGTCACGGAGCCCACGAGGTCGCGGTGGAAGGTCCAGCGGCCGTCCTCGCCGTCGCTCCAGAGGAGGTCGTCGAGGTCCTCGCCGCGGACGTAGCGACGGAGCAGGCCGCCGTCCTTGAACTCGCCGACGACCTGCTGGCGGTCGACGAGGAAGGCGTGGCGCTCGCCGTTGGCCTCGCGCCAGAGGGGGGTGCCGTCGGGGGCGTAGCCGTAGCGCACGGTCTGCTCGCCGGGGCCGTGGGCGGCCTCGAGGCGTCCGTCGACGTCGACGTCGTAGCGCCAGTCGCCGCCCTCGCCCTCACGGGCGACGAGGGCTCCGTGGGAGCCGTAGGTGTAGCTGGCGCCGGCGTAGGCGAGGACGCGGTTGCCTTCGCCGAGCTCGAGGGCCCGGGGCTCCTCGCCGGCGAGCTCGACCGCGGTGCGGTTGCCGGCGGCGTCGTAGGCGTAGCGCACGCGCTGCTCGGGGCCCTCGGCGGAGAGCAGGCGCCCGCGGCGGTCGTGGGTGAAGGCGGTGGTGCGGTCGGCCTCGTCGCTGACGGAGGCGATCCGGCCGCGGGCGTCGTAGGTGTAGGCCCGCTTGGAGAGCAGCGTGCTGCCGCGCCAGGTGGAGACCTCGGCGAGGAGGCTGCCTTGGTAGGCGTAGCGGGTCTCGACGCCGCTGGAGTAGCGCACGCGAGCGCGGCGGCCGTCGGGGGCGCGCTCGATCTGGACCTGCTCCTCGCCGGCGACGACGTCGGTCAGCCGGCCGCTGGCGTCGTAGCGGTAGCGGACGCTGCCCCAGGGGTAGATCACCTCGGAGGGCTGTTGGCTGGCGCCCTCGTAGCGGTAGCTGACCCGCTCGAAGAGCACGCGGTTCTCGCAGGTGAGGAGGCGACCCTGGGCGTCGTAGGTGTAGCGGAGCTCGCCGTCGGGCCCGGCCTGGCTGAGCAGGCGACCGGCGCGGTCGTAGGCGAAGCGCTCCTCGCCCCGGGGCGTGCTGCGGGCGAGGAGTCGGCCCTGGGCGTCGTAGCGGAAGCGGAGGGTCGCGTCGCCGCGGACCTCCTGCACGACGCGGCCCTGGCGGTCGAAGCTGAGCACGCGGCGGCCGGCGCTGGGGTCGTCGACGATCAAGGTCTGGGCGTCGGGGCGGGTGTAGGTGACGGTGTTGTTGGCGGCGTCGGTCACGGCGGTGAGCTGGCCGGCGTCGTCGTAGGCGCAGCGGAAGCGGTCGCCGTCCTTGTCGTAGGAGCGGGCGATCAAGCCGAAGCCGTTGTAGTCGACCCGGGAGGCGCGGCCGAACTCGTCTTGGAAGGCGATCATGCGGCCCTGGGCGTCGAAGGCAGAGGCCTGGACGGTGCCCTGGGTGTCGACGACCTTGATCGCGGCGCCCTGCTCGGAGAACTCGACGACGCGGCCGTCGGGGTGCTTGACGGCGAGGACCTCGCCCGCGGAGGAGCGCTTGATCCGGGTGACGCCGGCGGGGGCCTGGATCGCGGTGAGGTAGCCGCGGGCGTCGCGCTGGAGCAGGGTCTGGCGGCCGTCGGCGTCCTGGTGCTTGATCAGCTGGCCCTGGGCGTCGTAGGCGAAGCGCTCGGTGCCCGCCGGGCTCGTCGCCGCCAGGAGCCGCCCCGCGTCGTCGTAGACGAAGCGCAGCTCCTCGCCGCTGGGGAGCTCGGCCTGGCTGGGCTGGTCGCCGCCGCCGTAGCGCAGCTTGAGGTCGCCGGCCGGGGCGTGCAGCAGGGTCAGGCGGCCCTGGCGGTCGTAGCGCCAGGAGCGCTCGAGCTTTCCGTCGCGCTCCACCGTCCGCGGGCGCTGGCGGGCGTCGAAGGTGTAGCTCGAGGTCTCGCCGGCCTCGGCGACCTCGAGGGTCCGCCGGGCTTCGTCGAAGCTGTAGCGGGTGGTCCGCGCGCCCTCGCGGACTTCGCAGGTCCAGGTGCCCTCGGGGGCGCTGTAGCTGGCGGTCAGCGGCACGCGGCCGCCCACGAGGTGGGTCACCCGACCTTCGGCGTCGTAGTGCACGCGGGTCTCGTCGGCGCGGTTCACGCGGCCGCGGTCGTCGTAGCTGTAGGTCTCCTTTTGGGCGCCGCGGTCGACGCTCACCAGGAGCGCGTCGCGGTAGCCGTAGCGGACCTCGCGCCCCTCGAGGGCGGCGCGCTGGACCCCGAAGGGGCCGCGCTCGAGGGTCAAGCTGCCCCAGGGGCCTTGGATCGCGGTGGTCCCCAGAGGGCCCGCGACGAAGCGCAGGGTCACCCCCCGCGAGGTGCGCGACAGCAGGCGGCCCTGAGCGTCGAAGCGGAAGGTGCGCCCCTCGTAGTTCAGGACGTAGCCCTCGCCGTCGCGGGTCAAGCGCTGGGGCGCGCCGTGGGTGCTGACCCAGCCGTCGCCTTCGGCGGAGAACGCCACGGCGCTGCCGGACTCGTCGATCCACAGCACGCCGTCGCCTGAGTCGAGCGCCAGGCGCGAGTCGCAGGACCAGTGCCAGGTGCGGCCGAGGACCGGCTGATGGCTGCGCAGCAGGGTGTAGGCCGCGTTGCCTTCGCCGACCACGAGGTCGGCGCGCTCGAGCTCGAGCGCGCCGTTGAGGGGGTTCAAGTCCAGCTCGCCCGCCACCGCGGCGGCGGCGGCGAACAGCAGGCAACTCACGCTCAACGCGACTGTCTTCATACGCCTCGGCACTCTCTGCGAGACAGGATAACGAGTGATCCAGAACCGGGGTCGTCGCGCCGCAGCCGCTCGACCGTCTAGCTCGACGGGAGCTCGCGGGCGGCACCGGTTCGGGTCATCGAAGTCCTTCTCTCAATCCTTCTCCAGCGGGCCTCTATCACACCGTATGCCAGGGACTGTTCGGTGTAACTGCTGAGGATTCGAGCCTCGAGCACGAAAACCTGCCCGGATCCGAACGACTTGAGTCGGATCTGCGCCTGACGAGTTTCCAAGTGGAAACAATCGTCGCGAGAATAGGGAAATCGCGACGTAAGCCTTGATCTAGCAATGCTCCTGCGGGGCCTTCAGGTTCTCGACCGCTGCTCAGCCCCGCCGGGCGATGGTAGGCTTCGCGGCCTGAGGAGGTCCCCTATGAACCGTCTCCAGATCACGAGCGCGCTAGCCTTGCTGGCGCTGCTGCCCGCCCGCGGCGACAGCCGCACCGAGAGCCCCCTCGCGCGCATTGGCGTGATCGGCGCCAGCGTCAGCGACGGCGTGGGTCCGGGGCCCGCGCTCTCGTCCTTGCTGCGCGCTGGGCTCGAGCGCGAGGCGATCGTGGTCGACCGCGCCAACACGCACTTCGGCGCCGACCCTTTGGGCACGACCGAGCGCGCCGTGGCGCAGCTCCACGAGGGCAAGGCGACCCTCGTGGTCGCCGCCGACGTGTTCTTCTGGTACGGCTACCGCTTCTCCTCGCAGGAAGAGCGGGAGGCGAAGCTCGCGGCGGGCCTCGCCGCCCTCGACCAGCTCGACTGCCCCCTGCTCGTGGGCACCGTGCCCCAGCTGACCGCGCGCAACATTCCGCCGCAGAACCAACCGACCCCCGAGCAGCTCGCGCGGCTCAACGCAGAGATCGCGGAGTGGGCAAGCGCGCGCGAGAACGTGCGCCTGCTGCCCCTCGACCGGATCCTCGACGCGTTCCGCGAGGGCAAGCCGATCACCCTCGCGGGCGAGTCGGTCACGGCCGACCCCGCGACCATGCTCCAGCCCGACGGGATCCACCTGACCCTCAAGGGCCAGACCATGCTCGGGATGCTCGTGCTCGACGCGATCCGTGAGCTGCCCCAGGTGTCCGAGGGCGACCGCTCGTGCTTCGTGCGCCAGCTCGAGGTGCTGCGCACCCGCGCCGTCGAGCTCGATCGCACCAAGGCGTTGGCCACGCCGACCCTCCGCGCGCTGAAGCACCTCAGCCGCCAGGCCGACGGCGGCCCGGTCGAGGCCGACAAGGTCAAGGACGTCCTGAGCCGCAAGCTCGAGCCCGAAGACGTGGAGCGCGCCCTGGCCTGGCTCGAGTCCGAGCACGCCCTCGAGCGCGAGGGCACCCGCCTGACCCCGATCAAGGGGATCGAGCCCGTCCGGCGCTAGCCCGCGTCGGCGCTCGACGCGGCCGGGACTCGCGCCGGACGCAGGCGCTCGAGGTGTCGATCGTGCACTCGGTTCAGCGTGAGCTGGCCGAGCAGCGCGCCGAGCAGGCAGAGCAGCATGTCCCACTGGGCGTCCCAAGGATCGCCCTGGGTGCCGAGGAACTCCTGCCCGACGTCTCGCCCTGCGTAGCCGACCGCGATCCACCACTCGATCAGCTCGTAGAGCGCGCTGAAGGCCAGGCACACGCAGCTCACGAGGAAGAACAGCCACTTGCCGCGCTCGAGGGGTGAGGTCCGCAGCAGCACCTCCCGGGCGACGATCGCGGGCACGAAGCCCTGGACGAAGTGCCCGAGTCGATCGTAGTGGTTGCGGGCGAACCCCAGGGACTTGAACCACTCCCCGAGCGGGACCTCGGCGTAGGTGTAGTGCGCGCCGAGGGTCAGCACGCAGGCGTGCACCAGGATCAGGCGGTAGGCCAGGGGCGTGAGCGGGAAGCGCCGGTAGGTCGGGAGCAGGATCGCGAGGGCGAGGAACGCCGGCGCGATCTCCAGCGCCCAGATCCCGTGGCCGTGGGTCGGCCGGATCGCGGACAGCGCCGCGACGAGCAAGAACGCGGCGAGGAGCAGCGGGGGTTCACGCCTCATGCCCC
>JAGQRJ010000561.1 GCA_020425635.1 Planctomycetota bacterium
AGCAAGGCCAGCAAGGCCAGCAAGGCCAGCAAGGCCAGCAAGGCCAGCAAGGCCAGCAAGGCCAGCAAGGCCAGCAAGGCCAGCAAGGTCAGCAAGGTCAGCAAGGTCAGCAAGGTCAGCAAGGCCAGCAAGGCCAGCAAGGTCAGCAGGGCCAGCAGGGTCAGCAAGGTCAGCAGGGTCAGCAAGGCCAGCAAGGCCAGCAAGGCCAACAGGGTCAGCAAGGCCAAGGTCAGCAAGGCCAAGGTCAGCAAGGCCAAGGTCAGCAAGGCCAAGGCCAGCAGGGCCAAGGTCAGCAAGGCCAAGGCCAGCAAGGCCAAGGCCAGCAGGGCCAAGGCCAGCAAGGCCAAGGCCAGCAGGGCCAAGGCCAGCAGGGCCAAGGCCAGCAAGGCCAAGGCCAGCAGGGCCAAGGCCAGCAGGGCCAGGGCCAGGGCCAAGGCCAGCAGGGCCAGGCGCAAGCCACCGAGTGGTGCCCTGGCTGCGGGAAGACGCACGGCCAAGGTCAGGGTCAAGGCCAGGGTCAGGGTCAAGGCCAGGGCCAGGGTCAAGGCCAGGGCCAGGGTCAAGGCCAGGGCCAGGGCCAGGGTCAAGGCCAGGGCCAGGGCCAGGGTCAAGGCCAGGGTCAAGGCCAGGGCCAAGGCCAGGGTCAGGGCCAAGGCCAAGCCTTCGGCGAGCGCCCCATGGGCGACAAGGACGCCCCCGACGGGTTCACGCCGCACAAGCTCCAGGGCAAGGTCGGCAAGGGCAAGATCGTCGGCTCGTACTTCCGCCAGGGCGACCAGGTGAAGGGCGACGCTCAGGCGGAGTTCGTCGAGGTCCAGGAGGCGGCCAAGGCCCAGGCCGCGCAGGCCATGGAGAAGACGAAGATCCCGCGAAAAATGGCGGACTACGTCGAGGACTACATCAACAGCCTGAATCCCGAACGCCAATAAGTCCGCGTCCCCGCTCGTGCTTCGCGTCGCCGTCGTCGGAGGGTTGGCCCTCACACTCCTCGGGTGCCCCCCCGCCCCCGCCCCGCAGCCCGGCTCGCCCGCGGCCGTCGACTCCAGCGATCCCGGAGACCCCGCGTGGAAACCCGTCACGCCCGACGGCCCACCCGAGTCGGAGGCCACCAGCGACCAGCGCCCTCCGCCTGGCGTAGCCTTCCCGCTCGAGCGCCCCTACCCGACGCCCGCCACCTACCGCCCAGGCGAACACCCCGCGCACCCCGGCGAGGGAGACCTCGACCTGTGGCTCGGCGGCAGCGGCACCGAGCCGGGACGCTTTCAGTACCCGCGCGCGATCACCACCGACCCCGCGGGCAACGTCTACGTGGTCGACAAGGCGGGGCGCCTGCAGAAGTTCGACCCCGAAGGCTCCCTGCTGGCGGTCGTGCAGACCCCCGCCTACGCCCTCGGCAAGCCCACCGGCCTCAGCTGGACCCCGGGGGGCGAGCTGCTCGCCGCCGACACGCACTACGCGCGGGTCCTGATCTACGACGCCGACCTCGGGCTGCAGCGCGCCTTCGGGGTGCCGGGCTGGGACCCTGGCCAGTTCCTGTTCGTGACCTACGCCTTCGAGAGCGCCGACGGCGAGATCTACACCACCGACTACGGCGACGAGGTCGCGCGCGTGCAGGTGTGGTCGAGCGAGGGGACCTACCTGCGCAGCTGGGGCTCCTTCGGCGAGGGCGACCTCGGCTTCCGCCGGCCGTCTTCGGTCACCGTGCACCCGACCCGCGACGAGGTCTACGTCGCCGACGCGGCGAACCACCGCGTCGCCGTGTTCACCAAGCGAGGCAAGCACCTCCGAGACCTCGGCCGCCCCGGGCGGGGGCCCGGCGAGCTGGGCTACCCCTACGAGGCCGTGCTCGACGCAGAGGAGCACCTGTGGGTCGCCGAGTTCGGCAACCACCGGATCTCGGTCTTCACCCGCGAGGGGGCCTTCCTCTGCAGCTACGGCGCCCCTGGGCGCAGCCTCGGACAGCTCGCCCGGCCCTGGGGCGTCGCCCACGGCCCCGAAGGTCGGCTGTGGCTGCTCGACTCGGGCAACGACCGCGTCTACGCGCTGCCCGCCGCGCTCGTGCTCGGGGGCAAGCGGTGAGCCGCCCGCGCGAGGTCGCGCGCGCCGGCGCCGGGTGCGGCCGACGGCGAACCCGTATGATCGAGGGCGCTTGACCTCTCCGATCGTGTTCGCCAGCCCGAGCTACCTGCTCCTGCTCCCGCCGCTGCTGCTGCTGGTGGCGCTGTGGGGTCGCCGCTCCTTGGCCGGACTCGAGCGCTGGCGGCGCCGGCTCGCGTGGGCCCTGCGGGTCAGCGTGGTGACCCTGCTCGTGCTCGCGCTGGCCGAGGTCGAGTGGCGCGACCTCACCCAGCGGGTCGAGGTCGTGTTCGTCGTCGACCGCTCGCAGTCGATCCCCGAAGCCAAGGCCAACGAAGCCCTCGCCCTGGTCAACGCGGCCCAGGCGCGCATGGGCTCGACCAACGACCTGGGGCGGGTCGTGGTCTTCGGGGCGAACGCGGCCACGGAGGTCCAGCTGCGCCCCGACGGCGCGCCGCTCACCGAGCTGCGCTCGGTGGTCCGCCGCGAGCACACGGACATCGAGCGCGGCCTGCTGCAGGCCCTCGACTCCTTTTCCCCGGACGTGCGCGGGCGAATCGTGCTCCTCTCCGACGGCAGCGAGACCCTGGGCAAGGCGAGCGACGCCGCGACGAAGATCCGCGCCCAGCGGATCCCGATCGACGTGATCCCGATCGAATACGACTACGCGCGCGAAGTGCTCGTCGAGAAGCTCGTCGTCGACGAGGAGGCCAAGGTCGGCGAGCCCTTCCTGGCCCGGGTCGTCATGAGCGCCCAGGCGCCGACCCCCGCCCGGGTGACCCTCTACCAGGGCGACACCGCGCTGCGCAGCCGCGAGGTGACCCTCCAGCCCGGCCCCAACGTCGAGCAGTTCGAGCTCGTGCTCGAGAGCCCCGAGTTCTTCCGCCTGCGGGCGGTGGTCGAGCCCCTCGACAAGGCCGACGACCAGCTCTATCAGAACAACGCCGCGCACGCCTTCGTGTTCGCCCGCGGGCAGAGCCACGTGCTCTACGTGGGCGCCGACTCCGAGAGCGGCTACTTCCTCCGCCAGGCCCTCGGCCGCGAGCAGGTGCGGATCGCGGTGGCCCAGCCGCGCGACGTGCCCACCGAAGCCCTCGACCTCCAGCGCTACCACGCCGTGATCCTCGACAACGTCGAGCGCAGCCGCTTCACCGAGCGCCAGCAGCAGGCGCTCGAGACCGCGGTCAACAAGCAAGGGGTGGGGCTGGTCATGATCGGCGGCGAAGACAGCTTCGGCGCCGGCGACTGGCGCGGCTCGCCCGTCGAGACCGCGCTCCCGGTCAACATGGAGATCAAGCAGGAGGAGGTGATCCCCGACGGCGCGCTGGTCATGATCATTCACAGCTGCGAGCTGCCCGAGGGCAACGCCGCGGCGGTCAAGGTGTGCAAGCGCGCGGTCGACGGGCTCTCCGGCAAGGACCAGGTCGGGGTCCTGGTCTACGACCCCATGGCCGGCGCCACCTGGGCCGTGCCCTTCCGCCAGGCGCGCAACAAGCCCGCGATCAAGCGCCAGATCGACAACATGGCCTTCGGCGACATGCCCGACTTCAAGGCGATCTTCCGCCAGGCGCTGCTCAAGCTGCAGAACGCGCAAGCGGGCGTGAAGCACATGATCCTCATGAGCGACGGCGACCCCTCGCCCCCCGACGCGGCCATGCTCAACGCCTGCGTGCAGAACAAGATCACGGTCTCCACGATCTGCTACGGCGCCCACGGCGGGCCCAACGGCCCCGACACCTTCACCATGAAGCGGATCGCGCGGCTCACCGGCGGGAAGTACTACTACGTCAACTCGGTGAAGCAGCTCCCGCGAATCTTCATGAAGGAGTCGCAGCGGGTCTCGCGCCCGCTGATCGTCGAGAAGACCTTCGTGCCCCTGGTCCGCGGACGCTCCCCCGTGCTCAACGGGATCGACTCGTCGCCGCCCCTGCACGGGCACGTGCTCACCGAGCCCAAGCCCACCGCCACGGTCGCCCTGGTCAGCCCCGAGAACGCGCCGATCCTCGCCCACTGGCAGCACGGCGTGGGGCGCTCGCTGGCCTTCACCTCCGACGCCACCTCGCGCTGGGCCGCCGACTGGGTGCAGTGGGGGGGCTACCAGAGCTTCTGGGCCCAGGCCCTGCGCTGGGTGAGCAAGGAGGTCCAGGACACGACCCTCGCGCCCAGCACGCGGGTCGAAGGCGACCGCGGCAAGATCGCCCTCGACGCGATCTCGCCCGACGGCGAGCTGATCGACGGCCTGCGGGTCACCGCCAAGGTCACGACCCCCGACGGCCGCCAGGAGCTCGAGCTCCCCCTGACCCAGCGCGGCGCGGGGCGCTACGAGGGCGACTTCCCGATCGCCGGGATCGGCACCTACAACGTGCACCTCGTCTCGAGGAGCGAAGACGGCGAGCGCGAGCACACCCTGACCACCGGGCTCGTCGTCCCCTACTCCGAGGAGTTCAAGCGCCTCGAGAGCGACCGCCCCTTCCTCGAGGAGCTCGCGCGCCAGGCCGGCGGCGAGGTCGTCGACCCCGCCCGCGTGCTCTCGGGCGAGCACGACTTCTGGGATCGGGCCCGCCTCGACGAGCGCGTGGCCCTCGAGCGGCGCTGGGCCTGGGTCCTGACCGTGGCGGTGTTCTTGTTCCTGCTCGACGTCGCCGTGCGCCGGGTGGCGATCGACTTCGGCAAGCTGCTCGCCAAGCTCGGCGCGTTCTTCCCCAAGCGCCGCCCCCCGAGCACCCCCGGCGCGACCATGGACCGCCTGCAGCGCGTGCGCGAGCAGGTCCGCCAGGAGCAGACCGGCCCCAACGCCGCCGCGCCGAAGAAGTTCGTCGACACCGGCGCGCCGGGCCCGCAGGTCACCGTCGCGGGAGGCGAGCCCCCCGCCCCGCCCTCCGGCGGTGCGGCGCCGCAGCCCCCGGGGCCCCCGCACGCGCCGGGCGACGACGCCAAGGACAAGGACAAGTACAGCCGGCTGCTGCAGGCCAAGAAGCGCGCTCGCAAAGAGTTCGAGCAAGACCCCTAGGAGGATCCGTGGACCCCAACGAGATCGAGGCCAAGGCCCAGGCCTTCCGCGAGCAGTACGCCAAGATCAAGACCGAGATCGCCAAGGCGGTCGTCGGTCACGAGGAGATCGTGGACGGGGTCCTGACCGGGATCTTCACCGGCGGCAACTGCCTGCTCGAGGGCGTGCCCGGGCTGGGCAAGACCCACCTGATCCGCACGCTCTCGACGGTGCTCGACCTCGACTTCGCGCGGATCCAGTTCACCCCCGACCTCATGCCCGCGGACATCATTGGGACCACGATCGTCGTCGAGCACGAGGGCGGCGGGCGCGACTTCCAGTTTCGCCACGGGCCGATCTTCGCCCAGCTGATCCTGGCCGACGAGATCAACCGCGCGACGCCCAAGACCCAGTCGGCCATGCTCGAGGCCATGCAGGAGCACCGGGTCACCGCCGGCGGCGAGACCCGCGACCTGCCGCAGCCCTTCTGCGTGCTGGCCACCCAGAACCCGATCGAGCAGGAGGGCACCTACCCCCTGCCCGAGGCCCAGCTCGACCGCTTCATGTTCAAGCTGCTCGTGCACTACTCGAGCCGCGCCGACCTGGCCGAGATCGTCGACCGCACCACCGGCAAGGAGACGCCGGCGCCCGAGAAGGTCATGAGCGCCGACGAGATCTCCGGCTGGCGCGAGCTCGTGCGCCAGGTGGTGATCGCGCCGCACGTGAAGGACTACGCGATCCGGCTGACCCTGGCCACGCACCCCAAGGGCGAGTTCGCCCCCGAGATCACCAACCGCTACGTGGCCTTCGGCGCCTCGCCGCGCGCGGCCCAGGCGCTGGTGCTCGCGGGCAAGTTCCGCGCGCTGCTCTCCGGACGCTGGAACGTGGGCTTCGAAGACGTGCGCGCGGTCGCGCTCCCCGCGCTGCGGCACCGGGTGCTGCTCAACTTCGAGGGCGAGGCCGACGGCGTCGACCCCGACGCGATCGTGGCCGCGATCCTCGAGGCCACCAAGGAGACGATCAAGGGCGAGGCCCTGCAGCGCACGTGAGCCCGGCCGCCGACGGAGAGCAGGACTTCGCGGGGACGCTGGCCGAGGAGCCCGAAGGGCTCTTGAGCCAGGACTTCCTCGCCAAGGTCGGGCGACTGGACGTCGTCTCGCGCAAGATCCTCCAGGGGCGGGTCAAGGGCGAGAAGCGCTCGAAGAAGCGCGGGCGCTCGGTCGAGTTCGCCGACCACCGCCCCTACGCCCCCGGCGACGACCTGCGCTTCCTCGACTGGAGCATCTTCGCCCGCCTCGATCAGCTCATGGTCAAGCTGTTCATGGAGGAGGAGGACCTGCACGTCTACCTGCTCCTCGACAGCTCCGCGAGCATGGACTACGGCCGCCCCAACAAGTTCCGCTACGCCCAGAAGGTCGTGGCGGGCCTGGCCTACATTGGGCTGGTCAACATGAACCGGGTCGGGGTCGGCACCTTCTCCTCCGCCCTCGACCGCACCCTGCGCCCGGAGCGCGGCCGCCGCAACCTGCACAAGGTGATCCGCTTCCTCGAGGACGCCCCCTGCGGCGGAGGCACCGACCTCAGCGCCGCCTGCAAGCGCTTCGCCCTCGAGCACCCGCGGCGGGGGGTCGTGATCCTGATCTCCGACTTCCTCGACCGCCAGGGCTACGACGAGGCGATCCGCTACTTCGTCGCGCGACGCATGGACGTGTTCTGCCTGCAGGTCCTCAGCCCCCAGGAGCTCGACCCGCCGCTGGCCGGCGACCTGAAGCTGATCGACCCCGAAGACGCCGACGAGACCGAGATCACGATCTCGCGTCCGCTGCTCGAGGCCTACAAGCGCCGGCTCAACACGCACCTCGCCCAGCTGCGCGAGTTCTGCCACCGCCGCGGCGCGCGCTACCTGACCGCGAGCACCGAGCTCCCCTTCGAGCGCCTGATCGTCGACCACCTGCGCCTGCACGGGCTGGTGAGGTAGGCCGTGGAGTTCCTCGTCCCAGGCTGGCTGCTCGCCGCCCCCGCGTTCGCGGGGGCCCTGGTGATCCTCTACTTCCTCAAGCTCAAGCGCCGGGAGGTGGTCGTCTCGAGCACCTTCCTCTGGCAGCAGGCCGTCCAGGACCTGCGAGTCAACAGCCCCTTCCAGCGCCTGCGCAAGAACCTGCTCCTGCTCCTGCAGCTCCTGGCCTTGCTCTTGATCCTGCTCGCGCTCGCGCGCCCCGTGGGCGACCTGGGCGAGGGCCGCCAGGCCGACACGATCCTGCTCCTCGACGTCTCGGCGAGCATGCAGGCCACCGACGGCGACGCCGACGGCGCGACCCGCTTCGAGCGCATGCGGCAAGAGGCCCTGCGCCTGGTCGACCAGCTGGGCTACGAAGACCGCGCCGCGCTGATCGCCTTCGCCGACGAGAGCTGGAGCCTGACCCCGCTGACCAACTCGCGCAGCGCGCTGCGCGCCGCCCTCGAAGGCCTCGAGCCCACCGACCGCCCCACCGCCTTCGCCCCCGCGATCCAGCGCCTGCGCTCGCTGCTCCCCAACGACGGGCCCGCGCCCCAGGTCTACGTGTTCAGCGACGGCCGGGTCGGGCCCCTGGCGGGGATCCAGCTCGACGCCAAGGTCCCGCTGCGCTTCGTGCAGCTCGGCGAGCCGAGCGCGAACGCGGGGATCGTCGGCGTCGACGTGCGCCTCGGCGGAATCGGCGAGGGCTCGCGCATGTTCGTCTCGGTGTTCAACGGCGGCGCCGAGACGCTCAGCGGCGGGGTCGACGTGTTCCTCCAGCTCCCCGACGGGAGCGAGGAGCTGCTCGACTCGCGCCAGGTCGACGTCTCCGGGGGCGAGATCGCGCCCGTCTTGTTCGAGAGCGACCTCGGCGAGGGGCGCGTGCGCGTCGCCCTGACCCCCGAAGACGCGCTCCCCGCCGACAACACGGCCTACGCCCTGCTCCGCCCCCAGGAGGCGCTGCGCGTGCTGCTCGTCAGCGACGGGAACCTGTTCCTCCAGCGCGCCTTCGAGGCCGACCCGCTGGTGCTCAAGGACGGCCGCGGGGTGCTGCCCCGGATCGACCCGGCGGCCTTCGACCCAGACTCTCCCGAGCTCCTGGCCTACGACATGATCGTGCTCGATCGCTTCCGCCCCGAGCGCCTCGGCCCGGGCAACTACCTCTGCTTCGGCGAGGCGCCGCCCTTCCCCGGGCTCGAGGACCTGGGCCTGGTCAACGACGCGCGGATCCTCGACTGGGACGAGACCCACGACGTGGCCCGCTTCGTCAACTTCGCGACCCTGCGCCTGCCCACCGCGCGCCGCTTCGCGCTGCGCCCCAAGGACGAGGTGATCGTGCGCTCGGACAAGGGGCCGCTGATCTCGGTCGCCAAGGACGAAGGGCGCCTGGCCGTGGTGTGCTCCTTCGACCTCCTGACCCTCCCGGTCGAGGGCGCCTGGACCTTCGACCCCTCGTTCCCGATCTTCCTCGCCAACGCCACCCGCTGGCTGGGCGGCGCAGGCCAAACCCGGCGCAGCCTGCTGCTGCCCAGCGGCGGGGTCGCCGAGCTGCGCTTCCCCCCGCGCACGGTGCGGGCCGAGGTCACGCCCCCCGCAGGCGAGGTCCGCGAGCTCGAGGTCCACGCCGGCGACGACGCGCTGCGCGTCTCGGGCCTGGGGCAGGCGGGCTTCTACGGCGTCGAGCTGTTCGACGACCAGGGCGAGCTGCTGCGGAGCACCGAGTTCGCGGTCAACCTCAGCAGCCAGAGCGAGAGCGAGATCGCCCCGATCGAGGAGCTCGCCCTCGAGGAGCGCGACGCGGTGCAGGCCGACGCCTCCGCCGAGCCCCCGCGGCGCGACCTCTGGAAGTGGGCGACCCTCGCCGCCCTGGCCCTGGTCATGCTCGAGTGGTGGGTCTACAACCGCCGGACGTACCTCTAGCGGCGCACGCCCGCCTTTCTGGGGCCTCTTGTTTTCAGGGGGCCTCTCCGAGGCCCCCTCGCCCTCGCAAGTGAATTGCTCGGGCTCACCCCCAACGGGCCGCAGGCGCGGGCCTCGGTCTCGGTCTCGGGCGACTTGCCGGCGCCCTTGCGCATACCAAGCCGTAGGGGCGGAGCTTGCCTCCGCCCGTGCCTTCCTCTGGGTCTCGGACGGAGGGATTCAACGCGGAGACGCCGAGGACGCGGAGGATTCGCCGAGG
>JAGQRJ010000562.1 GCA_020425635.1 Planctomycetota bacterium
CAGGCGGTCAAGGACGGCAAGCTCGTCGCGGTCACCTTCGTCGACCCCAAGAAGGTCAAGAAGCACGGCGAGCTCGAGGAGGCCCTCGCGGCCGAAGAGCTCGCGGCGCTCAAGGAGCGCTTCGTGTGGGTCGAGCAGCCGCTGAAGGTCGACGACAAGCGCAGTCCGATCGCGCGCAAGCTCGGCGTGAGCAGCGCTCCTGCGCTGGTGTTCCTCGACCCCCGCGGCGAGGGCGAGCTCGACAAGAAGCGCGTGCTCGGCAAGGTCTCGAGCCCCAAGTCGGTCAAGGCCGCCCTCGAAGAGGCGACCTCCAAGGCCGACGCGCGCGAAGACGGCTAGCGCTCGTCCGCAGAGCTCTCGCACGAGGGGCGGCGCCGTGAGGCGCCGCCCCTGCGCGTTGGTTCGCCCGCGGGCCGCAGATTGCGCGCTCAGGGCCGATCTGCGACGGTACGTAGACCGGTGGCCCCATGCCTTCGCCCCCCCACGACCCCCGAGGAGCTTCTGCAGCGCCAGGCGCGCGGGTGGGCCGCTACACCCTGCAGGAGCTCCTGGGGCGGGGGGGCATGGGCCAGGTGTGGCGCGCCCACGACCCGCAGCTCGGGCGCGAGGTGGCGCTGAAGCTGCTCCTCGCCGGGCGCGTTGGTCCCGACGACGCCGAGCGCTTTCGCCGCGAGGCCGAGGCCCTGGCCAAGCTCAGCCACCCCCACGTGATCCGAATCCACGACGCCGGCGCCCACGAGGGGCGTGCGTTCCTGGTCATGGAGCTGGTCACCGGCGGCTCGCTCCAGGAGCGGCTCGACGCCCGAGGGCGGCTCGACCCGCGCCTGTCGGCGGAGCTGATCGCGAAGCTCGCCGAGGCGCTCGACGCCGCGCACCGCGCGGGGCTGCTGCACCGGGACGTCAAGCCCGACAACGTGCTCCTGCGCCCCGACGGCGAGCCGGTGCTCACCGACTTCGGCCTCGCCCTGCACGCCAACGACCAGCGCCTGACCAAGACCGGCATGTTCGTCGGGACCCCGGGCTACCTGGCCCCGGAGCAAGCCGCGGGAGCGGTCGCGGCCGACGACCCGCGCCCCGACGTCTACGCGCTGGGCGCCGTGCTCTACGCCTGCCTCACCGGTGCGCCGCCCCACGGCGCGCTCTCCGTGCTCCAGCAGCTCGCCGCCGCGGAGCGGCTCGCCGACCCGCCCTCGCGCCACGCCCCAGAGGTCGACCGCGCCCTCGACCGGATCTGCCTGCGCGCCCTCGCGCCGCGACCCGAGGAGCGCACCCCGGACATGACCGCGCTGGCGGCAGACCTCCGCGCGTATCTGGCACGGACGCCGCGCAGCGCGAGGCGCCGCGTGCCCTCGCTCCTGGCCGGCGCGCTCGGCGCCGCGGGGCTCGCCGGCCTGGCCTACCTCAGCTGGGGCCTCGCCCCCCACCCGCAGAGCACCCGCGAGCCGCGGACGCCCTCGGCGCCCGACACGCTCCCCGAAGCACCCCCCGAGCCGACGCCCCCCGAGCCGACGCCCCCCTCCTGGCCCGACGCGGCCGAGGCCGCGCGCACTGGTCGCGCCTTGCTCGACCAGGGCAAGTACGCGAAGGCCTTGCCCGCGCTCGAGTTCGCCTTCCAGGCCGAGGAAGACCCCCAGCAGCGCGTGGAGGTCGGCGGACTGCTCGTCCGCTGCCTGACGAGCCCCGACCCGCAAAAGGTGGGGCCGGAACGGGCTGAGCGCCAGCTCGCCCAGGCCGAGGCCTTGCTCGAGTCACTCTTCGCGCTGACCCACGCAGAGCCCGACCCCGTGCGCGCGACGGCGGGTCAGCTCTACCTCGACTCCGAGGCGCGGAAGTATCTGCGCCTGCAGCAATGCCGACTGCGCTTCGCGCGCGGCGACGTCGACGGCGCCCTCGCCCAGGGCAGGGAGGTCGCGCACGACTACGCGGCCTCGCCGCGGGTCTACGAGACGCTGACGGGCTTCCTCGAGGCGTCGGGTCGCGAC
>JAGQRJ010000563.1 GCA_020425635.1 Planctomycetota bacterium
CTGACCCCGATCGCGCTCGCCCTCGGCGGCCTCGCCCTGGCCGCGGTGGCGGCCGCCGCGGTGACCTTCGCGCGCCACGGGGAACCTGGGCGAGCCCCTGCAGGCGGCGGCTCGGAGGCGGCTCCCTCGACCGCCGCGCACGCCGGGGCAGACGAGGACCTGGGGCCCGCGGCCGCCTTGATCGAAGAGGCACGGCGCCTGCTCGCGCGGCGGCGCCTCCCCGAGGCCCTGGCGGGCTTCGAGCGAGCCGTGGCCCTCGACCCGCGCTCTGCCCGGGCCATGGCCGGGCGCGCCGAGGCCAACTACCGCCTGAAGCGCGACGCCGAGGCGCTCGCGGACTACGACACGGCCCTGCGCCTTGACGCGAGCCTGGCCGCTGCCTGGGCGGGCCGGGGGACGGTGCACGCGCGCCTGAGTCACGACGAGGAGGCGGTCGCCGACTACAGCGAGGCCCTGCGCCTCGACCCCGAAGACGCGCTCACCTACTTCAAGCGCGCGACGAGCCAGCAGACCCTGGGCCGCTCGGCCGAGGCGCTGGCCGACTACGACCGCGCGATCGAGTTCGACCCGCAGAACTCGTTCGCCCACACGATGCGCGGCATGAACCGCGAGCTCGCCGGCCAGAACGAGCTCGCGCTCGCAGACTACGACGCCGCGCTGCGCCTCGCGCCGGGCGACCTGCGCACGCGCAAGAGCCGCGCGGAGACGCTCCGCAAGCTGGGGCGCTTCGAGGAGGCGGTCGCCGACTACGACCTCGTGCTCGAGCGCGCCCCCGAGGCGCTGCTCTACCGCAACCGCGGCATGGCGCTGGCCCAGCTGGAGCGCTACGCCGACGCGGTCGCCGACTACGACCGCGCGATCGCCCTCGGGCTCGACAGCGCGATCGTGCACGCTCACCGAGGGTCCGCAAACCAGGCGCTCGGCGAGCGCTCCCAGGCGCTCGCCGACTACGGCCGCGCGATCGCCCGCGCGCCCGAGGAGCCCGATCACTACCTCCGCAGAGGCCTGCTCCACGCCGGCCTGGCCAAGCTCTCGGCGGCCTCCGCCGACTTCGACCGCGCGCTCGAGCTGGACCCCGAGAACCTCGAGGCCCTCCTCGCGCGGGGGAACCTCAAGGCCCTGCGGGGGCGGCTCGCGGAGTCGCTCGCTGACTTCGACCGGGCCCTGGAGCTCGATCCGCAGCTCGGCGCGGCCCACCTGGCCCGGGGGCTCGCGCTGCGAGGGCTCGAGCGCGACGACGACGCGCTCGCCGCCTTCGACCGCGCCCAGGAGCTCGCCCCCGAAAACCCCAAGCCGCCCCTCTACCGCGCCGAGATCCACGCCAAGCGCGGAGCCTTCGCCGACGCGATCGCCGACTTTGGGCGCGCGCTCGAGGCCGACCCGCAGCGCGCCGCGGCCTATCAGGGGCGCGCCCAAGCCTACGTGGCGCTGGAGCGCCGGGCGGAGGCGCTCGCCGACTACGACCGCTACCTCGAGCTCCGCCCGAACGACGCCCAGGCCTACGCCATGCGCGCCGGCCAGAAGCGCGAGCTCGGACGCCTCGAGGAGGCCCTCGCGGACTACGACGCGGCCCTGCAGGTCAAGCCAGAGAGCGCCGGCGTGCTCAGCTCCCGGGCCATGCTGCACCTCCGCCTCGAGCACTACCGCGAAGCGGTCGAGGACTTCGACCGCGCGATCGCGCTCGGCTCTCCCATGCGCGCGCTGCTCGAGAAATACCGCGCCGAGGCCGCCGCCAAGCTCGGGGAGTGAGCGCCTGCGCGCCCCTGCGCGTCCTCGAGAAAAAAACTGATCCAAGCTCCCCACCCCCCGCGTAGGGCCCCTGGAGAGAGCAGGCAGCGAGCGAGGCGCGCTGCCCCTGGAAGGAACCGTCATGAGAACCCAGAACCCCCTTGCGCTCGGCGCCCTCGGTCTGTCGTTGGCACTCGCCGCCGGCTGCGGGCGAAACCAGAGCCGCGGCGCGACCGCGCAGCAAGCTGCGTCGTCGTCTACCGCGGCCAACACCACCCAGACCGCGACCGCGTCGCTGCGGGTGCTGCACGCCTCGCCCGACGCTCCCGCGGTGGACGTGCTCGTCGACGACGCGTTGGCGCTCGGCGGCGTCCCCTACACGGCGGGCTCGGGGTACCTCGCCGTCCCGGCGGGCGCCCGCAACCTCAAGGTCAACGCTGCCGGGACCGCGACCACGGTGATCGACGTGACCCCGACCCTCGACCCTGGCGGGTTCTACACCGCGATCGCGGTGGGCCCCCTGAGCGCGATCGAGCCGCTGCTCCTCGTCGACGACGCGAGCGTCCCCGCTCCCGGCGACGTGCGCCTGCGGGTCGTGCACGGCTCGCCCAGCGCAGGTCCGGTGGACGTCTACGTCACCGCGCCTGGCGCCGACCTCAGCGGCGTCTCCCCGACCCTGGCGGGCGTCGCGTTCAAGGACGCCTCGGCCTACCTGGACGTCCCGGCCGGCGACTACCGCGCACGCTTGACCCCCGCCGGGTCGCCAAACGTGGTCTACGACTCGGGGGCGCTGCCCCTCGCGGCGGGCGCGAACCTGACCCTCGTCGCGGTAGACACCTCGCTCGGGTTCTCGCCGGTGAGCCTGATCGCGCTGACCGGCGACGACGCGGCCCCGACCCTCGCGCTGGTCGACCAGGCCGCCCGGCTGAGGGTGGTCCACGCCTCGCCGGACGCGCCGGACGTGGACGCGCTCGTCGACGGCGGCGTGGTCGCTGGCGGCGTGGCCTACCGTCAGGCCTCCAGCTACCTCAGCACCCTCGCCGGACCCAAGCGGATCCAGATCAACCCCGCCAACAGCACGAGCTCGGTGATCGACGCCTCGGTGGCGGTCGTCCCCGGCAGCGAGTCGACCGTGATCGCGGTCGATCGGCTGAACCAGATCCGGGCCCTGGTCCTCGCCGACGACAACGCGCCGCCCGCCCCCGGGGCGTTCAAGCTGCGCCTCGTCCACGGCTCACCGAGCGCGGGCCCGGTCGATATCTACGTCACGGCCCCAGGCGCGAGCCTCGCCGCGTCGACCCCGACCCTGCGCAACGTGAGCTTTCTCCAGGCTTCGGCCTACCTCGAAGCCCCGGCCGGGGACTACCAGGTGCGTGTCGCGCTGGCCGGCAGCCTCTCGGTCGCGATCGACACGGGGCCGCTGACCCTCGGCGCGGGGCAGATCCGGACCGCGATCGCGGTGGACCCCGCCCCGACCGAGACCGCCTTTGGCGTGATCCTGCTCGCGGACCGGAACTGAGCGATCGACCGCGCGCAGCCGCCCGCCGCCCTTCGCGGTGGCCCGGCTGCGCTGCGTCGGTCACACTTCGAGGGTGACGCAGATCGGTCCCTACCGGGTGCTCGAGGAGCTCGCCCGCGGGGGCATGGGCGTGGTGTATCGCGCCCAGGCTCCCGACGGTGCCCCGACCGCGCTCAAGCTGCTCCTCGCCCACCGCGCCGCGAACCCCCGGGCCCGCCAACGCTTCCAGCTCGAGGCCCAGACCCTGGCCCGCCTGCGCCACCCGAACGTCGTGGCGATCCTCGGCGCCGGTGAGCACGAAGGCGCCCCCTGGATCGCCCTCGACTACGTCGAGGGCGAGTCCCTCGAAGACCGGCTGCGCGCGGGTCCGCTCCCGATCCCCCAGGCGATCCGGATCGCCTCCGACCTGGCCAAGGCCCTCGCCTACGTCCACACCTGCGGGGTCCTGCACCGCGACCTCAAGCCCGGAAACGTGCTCCTCAGCGACGCGGGGGCTCAGCTCACCGACTTCGGCCTGGCCAAGGACCCCAGCGCCTCGTCGTCGGAGCTGACCGCGACCGGGGTCTTCCTCGGGACCCCAGGCTTCTGGCCGCCCGAGCAGGCGAACGCCGAGCGCGACAAGGTCGGTCCGCGCTCGGACCTCTACGGCCTCGGCGCCGTGCTCTACGCCTGCCTCACGGGGCGCGCGCCGATCTCCGCGGGGTCGCTGCAGGAATACATGGCGCGGGCGAGCGTGAGCGAGATCGCGCCGCCGCACACGCTTCGCGAAGCGGTGCCGCGCTGGTTGAGCGACCTCTGCATGCGCTGCCTGCAGACCGACCCCAAGCGACGGCCGCGCTCGGCGGGCGAGGTCGAGCTCGCCCTCGCCCGCGGCGCCGAGGCGGGTGACCCCCCCCGACGCCTGCCCCGCCTGGTCGCCTGGGGCGCGCTGGCCACAGCGGCCTCGACCTCCTTGGCGCTGGGCATGCATGCCTTTCTCATGCGCGACCCGACCCCGCCCCCGGCGGCGACCCCTGCGGGCGAACCGGGCCCGGCCTCGCCCGCGGCGGACCCGGCGTCGCGCGTCAGGACCCTGCTCGACGAAGGCCTGCGCGCGGGCAAGGCTGGCCGGCCCGAAGAGGCGCTGCGCCTGTTCGACGCAGCCCTGCGCCTCGACCCCGCCTGCGCCGAAGCCCACGGGAATCGCGGCTCCGCGAACTTCGGGCTCGGCCGGCACCAGCAGGCCCTCGAGGACTTCAGCCGCGCGATCGAGCTCGACCCGCGCGACCCCCGCTTCTGGGAACGCCGGGGGAAGGTCAAGGCCGCTCGAGGGCGAGACGCCGAGGCGCTCCGGGACCTGAACGAGGCGCTGCGCCTGCGCCCGACCTCGACCTTCGCCCTCTTCCTCCGCGGGAACGCGAAGCTGAGCCTGGACGACTTCGAGGGAGCGATCACCGACTACGACCGCTTGCTCGCCCTCGACCCCGACGACGCCTCGGCGCTGAACAATCGGGGCCTGGCCAAGCGCCAGCTGGGGAGGCACCGCGACGCGATCGCGGACCTGAACCGCGCCGAGACGCTCCAGGGGCGGCCTACCCCGCTGATCCAGGTCAACCGCGGGGCCTCGCTCTGCAGCCTGGGTCGCTACGCCGCGGCCCTCGAGGAGCTCGACGCCTGCCTGAGGAGCCTCCCCCAACACGCCAGCGCCCTCTACTGGCGAGGCGTCACGCTGCGCCACCTGGGACGCGAGGCGGAGGCCGTCGCGGCCCTCGACGCGGCGCTGCGAGTCGAGCCTCGGCAGGCACGCAGCTACGCCGAGCGCGGACTCGCTGCGCTGAAGCTGGGGCGCTACGAAGCTGCGGCCGCCGACTTCACCCGGGCGCTCGAGCTGCGCCCGGAACACGCCGAGTCCTACTTCAACCGCGGCACCGCGCGCGCTGCGCTGGGAGCCCCCGCGGCGGCGATCTCCGACTTCACCCGCGCGCTGGAGCTCGACCCGCGAGACGTGAACGCCTACGTGAGCCGCGGAGTCCAGAGGCGGCGCCTCGGCGAGCGCGACGCAGCCCTCGCGGACTACCTGTCTGCCCTGGCGCTCGAGCCCGGGCACCCCGGCGCGCGCTTGAACCGCGCGAACCTGCTCGTCGACCTCGACCAGACCGAGGAGGCGCTGGCGGCCTACGACGCGCTCCTCGACGAAGTTGACCTGCCCGCCGACGTGCGGGCCCTCGCGGAGCGGGCGCGCGCCAAGGCTCGGCGAGCGCTCGACGAGGGCGCCGAGTAAGGAGCCCCAGGACTCAACGCGGCTCGAACACGAGCACACTCCCGTAGGCGGTGCCCACGAAGACCCGATCGTCTGGGCCGACCAGCAGACTCGTCCCGCGTTCGTTCACGGCCTCCAGGTCGAGGGCCTCGCGCACGAAGCCGTCCTCCCACACGGTCAGCCCGCGGGCCCCCAGCCCCAGGAGTCGGCCGCGGTGCCACGCGAGGGCAGCGGGCTCCTCGAGGTCTCCCCAGCGATCGTAGGTCGGCGGCTCGCCGACCCACACCCCGCCCTCGTCGAGCGCGACGGCGAGCCGCCCCCCGCTGAGCGCCGCGCGTTCGGGGCGACCCGGGAGCTGACCCAGCGCCTCGACCCCGCCCAGTGCGTCCACGCGAAACACCGCCCCGTTGTACCAGAGGCAGAGGAAGCTCAGCGCGCCGGCGGGACCCCGCTCCGGGAAGGCGCAGGCGCTGCGCGCGTTGGCCAGCTCCTGGCGCCAGAGCACCCTCTGCCGCGCGAGGTCGAACCCCACGAGCTCGTCCTGCGAGCCCGCGAGCAAGGTGTCGTCGACCACGGCGAGGGCCTCGAAGCGTTCGCCTCGCGAGAGCTCCGCCAGCGAGAAGGGCGCGCGCTCGCCGGTCAAGGGAAACGCCCAGGTCTTCCAGCTCCCCGAGCGCCCGACCAAGGCCGCGGCCCAGCGCGTGCCCAGCGCGACCCGCACGGCGGAGGCCGAGTTGTCCGGGTCGAGCCCCCACGCGGCGACGCGCTCGGGGGCCCCCGCGCGCCAGCGCACGATCCCCTCCCCGTCGGCGGCGTAGACTTCGCCGGCTGCCCCCGCCGCGAGGGCGAACACCTCGCCCCGCTGCTCGGCCAGGGGCCAGGCAGACTCGCCAGTCCGCCAGTCGCGACGCTCGAGCACGCCGCGCCAATAGGCGTTGGCGATCAGGTGCGAGGTCCCCGGCACGGAGTAGAGCCTCGTCGGGGCGTCGCGGGTCGGCCAGCGCGCCTCGAGCTCGCCGTCGGCCAGGGCGAGCACCGTCACCTCCGTCACCTGGGAGAGATACGCGCAGCGCCCGTCCCCGATCACCGCCAGGTCGGGCGAAGGGAAGCTCGAGGCGCGGCTCCAGAGCGCGCGCCCGGTCTCGCCGTCGTAGCAAGTGAGCCTGCGTCGATCCTGATCGAGGGCGATCACGTAGGCGCCGTCGGGAGAGCAGCGCACCTGATCCTGGTGCAGCAGCCCCCCGACCCGCCACAGCTCGCGCCCGCGGTCCGTGAGCTCCCAGGCGATCAGCTGGCGCTCGGGCTCGGCGCCTTCGCCCTTGGCGGCCACGAACACGGCGCGCCCCGGCCCGCCGAGAAAGAGCACCTCGCCGTTGCGCCACACCCCGTCGGGGAACGGACTCGCGCGAGGGGGCGCGCCCTCGGCCTGGACCCAGAGCCGGGCGCCGACGTCGGTCTCGGGTCCGGGCTGGTGGCCGAGCCAATGCGCGGTCCCGTCGAACACTCGCGCGTCCCCGAGGTCGGCTTCGGTCCCCGGCAGGAGCCGCGGCCAGTCGCCGTCGGGGCCCTCGAACACGCTCACGAGCCCTGGGGCGTAGCCGCGCAACACCCGGCCGGCCCCGTCCACGTCGTCCAGACGGCGCAGCGGGACCTTGCGCCGTTTCGCCTCCCGGCGCCCGTTGGGCGCCCAGCGCGTGAGGTAGGTCTCGCCGCGGTCGTGGACGGGCTCAGAGCTGAGGAACCCGTCGTCGAGCACCCGCACCCCGACGTTGCCCCCGAGCTGGCCGACCTCGCTGCCCCACACCGCCACCCAGCGCAGTGACTTCATGCCCCGCAGCGCCGCCTCGGCCTCGGCGGGCAGCCCGTCGCCGCCGTCGGA
>JAGQRJ010000564.1 GCA_020425635.1 Planctomycetota bacterium
CGCCCACGCGCCCTCGGGCCCGCGCAGCCAAAACGCGGCCACCGCGACCAGGGCGCACGCGTAGGCCGGCCACCCCGGCGCGGTCACCCAGCCCTGGCGCGCACCCACCGGCGCCGCCAGCAGCGGCGCGAGCAGCGCCAGGAGCCCGAGCTGCTCGATCTGGAGGTCCGCGCCGGCGAGGAGGCCCCGCAGGCACCCGGCGAGCGCCGCCGCGAGGGCGACCGCCCAGCAGGCTGCAGCCCGCCACGCGCCCTGGTGGGTGCGAGCCGGGGCGCCGGGAGCAGGGGCCGCGTGCTTCATGCCTCGAGGGTGCGCTCCAACGCCGTCGCCGCCGCCTCGAGCTGCCGGGGCCGAGGGTCCGGTCCGTCGAAGCCCCCGTAGAGCCTGCGCTGGCGCGCGAGGGGCGAGAACTCGTTGAGCAGGATCAGGCTCCACTTGAGCGCCCAGCAGGGGAACAGCCTGTGCACGCGCTCCTCGAGCCCTGGCTGCGCGAAGCGCGCGAGCATGCCCTGAACGAAGTGCCGCTCGAGCGCAGACCCCAGGGGCACCCGGGGCTGGAGGCAGCCGTCGGAGATCGCCTTGGCAGGGTCGTCCCAGCCGCCGTATTCGAAGTCGACGAACACCCAGCCCGTGGGCGTCAGCAGCGCGTTGTGGAAGCCGTGGTCCGAGGGGCTGAGCGTCCACTCGGTCCGCGGGAGCGGCACGTCCCGACACTCGCACAGCGTGCGCTCGAGCTGCTCGAGGCGCTCGCGCACCGGGCCCTCGAGGAAGGCCTGCGCGCGCTGGCCGAGGGCGTCGGGCTCGATCGCGCGCAGCAGCCCGAAGCGGCGCGCCTCGAGCGCCTCGAGCAGCTCGCCCGGGCTGAAGGTCGCCCCCGAGGCCACGGGGAGCGACTCCGCGCCCGGGGCCGTCCGCGCCTCATGCATGGCGAGCAGGAGGTCGAGCAGCGCGTCGACGTCTTCGCCCGTCAGGCTCTCGGCGCTCGGGACCTCGCCCGGGCAGTAGCCGTAGAGCGCGACCCGGCGCTCGTAGTCGACGGCGAGCGGCTCGGGGATCGCGCGCACGCCGCAGCCCCACAGGTGCCGCAGCAGGTCGAACTCGTGGCGCACCCGGTCGCGGGGGTCACCCTCGGAGTGGAAGTAGGCCTTGGCCACGACCTCGCGCTCGCGCAGCTGGACCCGGGCCACGAGGTTGTTCCCGCTCCCCGCGAGGCGCTCGACCTCGGCCGGCTCCTCCCCCGCCAGGGCTTGCACGATCAGCGGCAGCTCGTCGGCGGTGATCACGGTCGCTCTGCTTTCCAGGGCTGAGGGCTCTGCCCGTTCAGGGGGCCGCTCCGAGGCCCTCTGGGTCGCGCACTATACCGCGCGTGCCGGCGACCCCACGCCCCAACCTTCCCCCCGGCGCCCTCTGCCCACGGGCGCTACACTTCACACGTGAGCGACCCCCGCTGCCCCTACAAGACCTTCCCCGAGCGCAACTGGTGGCGCCAGTCCGTCGCCGAGGTCCCGCGCACCGAGCTCGACCCCCACGCCGGCGAGCCCGCCCCCTTCACGATCACCCCTGAGACCCGGATCGTGACCGCGGGCTCGTGCTTCGCTCAGCACATTGCGCGGGTCCTGCGCGAGCGCGGCTTCAGCTACCTCGTGGGCGAGCCAGGGCCTCCCACCCTGACCCCCGAGCAGCGCGCGCACCACGGCTACGGGGCGTTCTCCGCGCGCTACGGCAACGTCTACACCCCGCGCCAGCTCGTGCAGCTCGTGGAGCGCGCGGAGGGCCGCTTCGTGCCCGAGGAGCCGTTCTGGCCGCCGGGCAGGCACAAGGGCTGGCGCGACCCCTTTCGCCCTCAGATCCAGCCCAACGGCTTCGCCTCCGCGGAGGAGGCCGCCGCCGACCGCGCAGTGCACGTGCGCGCCGTCGGCCAGGTGCTCCGCGACTGCGACGTGTTCGTGTTCACCCTCGGCCTGACCGAGACCTGGATCTCCCAGGTCGACGGCGCGGTGTTCCCGGTGTGCCCCGGCTGCCCGCACGGGTCCTTCGACCCCGCGCGCTACGCCTTCAAGAACTTCACCGTCGGCGAGCTGATCGCAGACCTCCACCGCTTCCTGGAGCTCCTGGGTGGGCTGAACCCCCGCTGCCGCGTGATCTTCACGGTCTCGCCGGTGCCCCTGGTCGCCACGGCCGAGCCGCGGCATGCGCTGACCTCCACCGTCTACTCCAAGAGCGCGCTGCGCGCGGCGGCGGACGAGGTCGCCCGCGCCCACGCGCACGTGACCTACTTCGGCTCCTACGAGGTGATCTGCCACAGCGGCAACGACTACTTCGCCCCCGACCGCCGCGGCGTAGTCCCGGCCGGAGTGGCCCACGTCATGCGCACCTTCTTCGCGCGCTTCTGTCCCGACGCGCCCGCCCCCCAGGCGCAGCCCTAGCCCGCACTTCTCACCACTTCGTGGTGAGATTTGCGGGCTAGCCCTCCGCGCCCCACAGGGCCATGGCGACGGCGGCGAAGTCAGCGCAGGGGATCACACCGGGCGGCACGTCGGCGACCTCCCCCGCGCGGTCGAGGAGCAGGCGTTGGGCCTGGCGCGGGAAGCCCGCCTCGGTGAACACACCGGGGAGGTCGTCGACGAAGGCCACGCAGCCCTCGCTAGCGACGCGGGCGACCTTCTCCTCCCGGGTGTCGTTGAAGAACACGCGCTCGGGCTCGACGCCGAGCTCGCCCACGATCCCGCGGGCCTCGAGGAAGGCCTGGGCGGCGGCGCGCAGGTCGTGCTTGGGGCCGAGGGCGGGGTAGCGCGTCTTGTGGCTGATCACCGACACCGCCACCCCCCGCGCCTGGCAGGCGCGGAGGAAGTCCTCGAGGCCCGGCCCGAGCTCGGCCTCGTGGAGCTTGGTCCCGTAGACCAGACCTTGGAGCTCGGTCCACGGCGTGTTGCCCAGGGGCTGATCCCAGAACCAGGCGCGCACGGCGTGCTTGGTCGCGGGCACGCTGGCCGGCATGCCCAGCTCCTGGGCGTAGCGGTGGAACACGCGGTCGTAGATCGCGATCGTGTTGTCGAAGTCGAGGCCGATCCTCACGGTGCGCTCCGTCACGGCTTGTGCACGTAGGCCCGCGGCTGCGCGCGGATCGCGTCGAGGTTCGTTCGCATCCACTGCACCACGTCGCGGACCCCGTCTTCGAAGCTGAGCTTGGGCTCCCAGCCGAGCTCACGCTTGGCCCGCGAGGCGTCGAGCAGGTACGCCGCGTCCTTGCCCGGGCGGTCGCCGACGACCTCGACCACCTCGTCGAAGTCGGCCCCGAGCTCGGCGAGCACCGCCTCGACCACCTGGCGGATCGAGACGTGGCGGTCGGTCGAGAGGTGGTAGACCGAGCCCGGCTCGCCCTGGGTCGCGGCGAGGAAGGTCCCCTCGGCCACGTCGCGAATGTGAATGAACGAGCGCACCGAGTGCCCGCCGCCGTGCAGCTCGAGGGTCTCGCCGATCAGCGCGCACAAGGCCGCGCGAGGCACGATCCGGTAGAGCTGCTGCCCGGGCCCGAACACGTTCGCGGCCCGGGTGTAGACCACCGGGAAGCCGTAGTTCGCGCGGAAGGACTCGAGGCTCAGGTCGGCCGCGGCGCGGCTCACCGCGTAGGGGGTGCTGGGGTTGAAGCGCGCGTCCTCGCGCACGAGCCCCGAGCACGAGCCGTAGACCTCGGGGGTCGAAATGTGCACGTAGCGCTCGAGGAAGGGCAGCTGCCGCAGGCGGTCGTGCAGCTTGACCGTGGCCACGACGTTGGTCTGGAACCAGTGCTCGGGGTGCGCCCAGCTCTCGCCGACCATGCTCTGCGCGGCGAAGTTGACCACGAACGGGCTCTGGGCCGCCTCGATCACGCCCAGGATCGCGTCGAGGTCCTGATTCAAGTCGAGCTGGTGAAAGGTGAAGCCCTGGGCGTGGCGGGTGTAGGGCAAGAACACCGCGTGGGGCTGAGGCGAGCGGCTGATCCCGATCACCTCCTCGCCGCGCTCGAGGAGGTAGTCGACGAAGTGCGACCCCGAAAACGAGTTGCTGCCGATCACCACGAAGCGCGCCACGGGGCCTCCTCTGGCGGGAGGCTAGCACGCCGCGCGCGGCCGCCAAACTCGAAGCTCTGAGAGACCTTAGGGGGCCCGTGCGCTATAGTCCCTGCCCTCGGGCCGGGAGGACCCCATGAGCAGCGTTGGCGAACGGACGATCGACGACTTCGGCGCGCAGTGGCAGCGCTACCGCGCCAATGAGAGCTACTACGCCTCGCTGGACGTGTTCGCCGACATCGTCGAACCCCTCGTCCCGCGTACGGCCTTCCAGGGCAAGCGCGTCGCCGACATTGGCAGCGGCAGCGGCCGGATCGTGAACATGCTCGCCGAGGCGGGGGCGGCCTCGATCCTCGCCGTCGAGCCCTCGGCCGCCGCCGAGGTCCTGCGCGAGAACACGCGCCAGCTCGACAACGTCGAGATCCTGCACGCGCCTGGCGACCAGCTCCCCCCGGGGCTCGACCTCGACTACGTCGTCTCCTTCGGGGTGATCCACCACATTCCCGAGCCCGACCCGGTCATGCGCGCGATCTACGCCGCGCTCCGTCCAGGCGGGAAGGCCGTGATCTGGCTCTACGGACACGAGGGCAACGAGCTCTACCTGAGCCTCGCCGAGCCCGCGCGCATGCTCACCTGCCGCATGCCCGACCCGCTGCTGGCGGGGCTGTCCTGGAGCCTGACCCCGCCCCTGAGCCTCTACGCGCGGGCGAGCAAGCTGCTCCCGCTCCCCATGCGCGGCTACATGCAGGACCATATCCTCAAGCTCAGCCCCAGCGCGCGCATGCTCACGATCTACGACCAGCTCAACCCGCGCTACGCGAAGTACTACCGCCGCCAGGAGGCGATCGAGCTCCTGACTCGAGCCGGGTTCAGCGACGTCCAGATCCACCACCGTCACGGCTACAGCTGGACGGTCGTGGGCACGCGCCCGGAGGCCGAGGGCCCGCCCGCCTCATGAGCGACGCCGCCCCCGACCGGCGTGGGCAGCTCTTGCTGGGGGCGAGCCTGCTCGCGCCCGTGGGCGGCGTGCTCTTCGCGCTCCCGCGCCCGGCGCTGGGTGTGCTCGCGGCGGGCGGGGTGTGCGGGCTCGTCGCCTGGGCCCGCCGCCGCTCCCCCTACCTCGGCTCGGGCTGGCGCGTGGTGGGGGCCGCGCTCGTGTTCCTCCTGCTCGTGCAGGGGATCGTGCTCGCCGGGGTCGTCGGGCCCGCCCCGCGCCAAGGCTTCACCGACACCGCGATCCTCGGCCGCACGGCCAACGCCCTGGCGCTGCTGGCCTTGGCCGGGGCCGCGCTGCTCGCGCTGCCCTGGGAGCGTTGGCTCGCTCCGCGCGAGGCCGACCCCGGCCACCCCGCGCGCTGGAGCCTGGCGGTCGTGGTCGGGCTGAGCGCGCTCTGGCACCTGGCGGTCCTGGCCTCGACCGGAGGGCCCCTGGTCCAGATCGACTCCGCGGCGAACCTCTACCAAATGCCGCTGTTCCACCCGACCTCGGGCGGCGCCCCGCACCACCCGCCCTTCTACCCCGCGCTGATCCGGCTGGTCGCGGACGGGCCGCACTTCTGGAGCGGGCTGTGGGCGGTGATCGCGGTCCAGCACGCGGCCGTCGTGGTCGCCGCGGCGACGGTCGAGCGCTTGCTCGCGCGCTGGTCCCTGGGCGCGGTCGCCGCGCTGGGGGGCCTGGCCGTGGGGCTCAACGGACAGCTCGCGCTCTACGCGCAGTCGATCATGACCGAGGTCTTCGGCGCGGTGCCCGTGCTCGTGGGCTTCGCGCTCGTGTTCCTCGCGCCCAGCCGCCGTCGCCCGCTCGCTTGGCTGCTCGCGGCGGGCGCCTGCGTCGGGCTCGGCGCGCTGACCCGCCAGATCGACCAGGGCTGGTTCGCGGTCGGCGCGCTGGGGATCGTGCTCAGCCGGGTGCGCCCGCGCTGGACGGCGGTCGGCGTGTTCTGCGCGGCGGCCCTCGCCCCGATCCTGCTCACGATCCTGCACAACTACGTCTACACCGACCGCGCCGTGTTCACCGCCGCCGTCGGCCGCAACCTGACCTACCGCGTGCTGGTCGACGCCCCCGAGCTCCCCCGCGGCACCGACCCCGCGACCGACCCCTGGGAGGCGGCGCGCCAGATCGCCTGGCGCGAGCGCGACACGTGCTGGCTCGGCCCCTACAACGCGCTCAAGGAAGAGCTCGGCTGGAGCGACGCCCAGGTCGATCAGGCCTTCCAACACTTCTACCGCGAGCAGCTCCTCGGGCACCCCGCCCACTACGCGCGCCAAACCCTGGGCTACGCGGGGACCTTGCTCACGGTGCGCGAGACCTTCGAGGGCGGGGTCGACTGGCACAACAAGGTCCGCGAGCTGCTCGAGGTCGACGCTTGGACGACGCCTCCGCCGGCGCGGCACCCGCCCGCGCCGCTCGAGCTGTGGGCCGAGTTCGCGCCCACGACGCGGGTTCCCTTCCTGCTCCTGGCGCTGCTCGCGCCGGTGGTGACCCGGGGCCTGCCTCGAGCCGCCGCGCTCACCGCGCTGGCCGCGGTCGCCTACTTCGTGGGCCTGACCTGCCTCGTCGAGCTCCCCGTGGCGCGCTACCGCTTGCCGGCGGTCGGCTTCCTGATCCTGGCCGCGAGCCTCTCCCTGGGCGGGCTCGCGCAGCTGCTCTACCGGCTGGGGGGCGGCGTCGGCGAGCTCGTGGCCCCGCAGGCGGCCCCCGCGCCCCC
>JAGQRJ010000565.1 GCA_020425635.1 Planctomycetota bacterium
CCTCCCCCCGCGCCCCCAGGCGGCCGCCGACGTGAGCGCCCGGGCGGCGGTGCTCGTGGCGCGGCACCCCTACGCCCGCGGGTGGCTCGTCGACGACCCCCAGGACGTGGCCCGCGCGGACGCGGCCCTCGAGGCCGCGGGGGCGCTCGAGTTCGCCGAGCGGACGCTGGGCTCGCTCTCCTCCGGCGAGCGCCAGCGGGTGTTCCTCGCCCGCGCCCTCTGCCAGGACGTGGGGCTCCTGCTCCTCGACGAGCCGACGAGCGCCCAGGACCCGGCCCACGCCTGGCGCCTGCTCGAGCGCCTGCGGGCCGTGGCCGCCCAGGGGCGCGCCGTGGTGTGCGCGCTGCACGACCTGAACCTCGCCGCGGCCTACGCCGACCGCGTGCTGCTCCTGGTGGGCGGCGCCGAGCGCGCCCGGGGCGCGCCGGCGGAGGTCCTGACCCCCGAGGTCCTCGGCGACGCCTTCGGCCTGCGGGTCCACGTCGGCGAAGACGAGCACGGGCGCTTCGTGATCCCGCGCGGGGTCGAGGCGTGAGCGCGGCGGCGCGCCCCTGGCGGCTGTGGGCCCTGCCCCTGG
Source organism: Planctomycetota bacterium (assembly GCA_020425635.1). GTDB lineage: Bacteria > Planctomycetota > J058 > J058 > J058 > JAGQRJ01. The sequence goes on from JAGQRJ010000565.1 coordinate 578, forward strand.
CGGCCCTGGTCCTCGCCCTCGCGATCGGGCTCAGCCCCTTGACCCGCGGCAGCGGGGTCAGCGTCGAGACCGCCTACTCGCTCCTGCTCCCGCGCGCCGTGCTCGGGGCGCTGGTCGGCGGCGCCCTGGCCGCCTGCGGGGCGGTGCTCCAGGGCGTCCTGCGCAACCCCCTGGCGAGCCCCTACACCCTGGGCCTGGCCAGCGGCGCGGCGGTCGGCGCCGCGGCCGCGATCCTCGTGGGCGGCACCCCGCAGCTCGTGCCCGCCACCTTCCTCGGCGCCCTGGTCGGCGCCCTGAGCGCGGCGGCCCTGGTCTACGCGATCGCCGCGCGCAGCGAGCTCGCCGCCGAGACCCTGCTCCTGGCGGGGGTCGCGGTGGCGCTCTTCGGCGGCGCGGTCACCTCGCTCATGCACTACCTCGCGGGCAAGGTCGAGCTGACCCGCATGCTGCTCTGGTCGCTCGGCTCGCTGGTCGCCCCGGACTTCGGCCCGGTCTACCTCGCGCTCCCGGGGATCGCCCTCGGCGGGCTGGGGATCCTCTGGGTGTGGCGGCGGCTCGAGGTCGCGACCCTCGACGACGACTCCGCCCGCGCCCTGGGCGTCGACCCCGTGAAGGTGCGCCGGGTGGCCTTCGCCTCCTGCGCGGTGATCACCGCCGCGGCGGTCTCGGTCGCCGGCCCGGTGGGCTTCGTGGGCCTGATCGTGCCCCACGCCGCGCGGGCGCTCGTGGGCCCCGACCCGCGCCTGCTCCTGCCCTGCTCGACCCTCCTCGGCGGCGCGGCCCTGGTCGCGGCCGACGTGGTCGCGCGCACCGTGTGGTTCCCCGAGGACCTCCCGATCAACCTGATCACCCACGCCGTGGGCTGCCCGCTGTTCGTGCTGATCCTCCTCCGCCAGCGCTAGCCCGGGATCGTGCGAGACTGCAGGTCGACGCGAGGGCCCACGGGGGCCGAGCGGGAGGCGCAGTGAAGGCCGCACGGATCCACGCCTACGGCGGCCCTGACGAGCTCCGCGTCGAGGAGGCCCCGCGCCCGCGGCCGGGGCCGCGCGACCTGCTCGTCGAGGTCCACGCGTCGTCGGTCAACCCGATCGACTGCAAGCTGCGCGGGGGGGCCATGCGCGGCCTGCTGCGCTACCCGCTGCCCCTGGTGCTGGGCTTCGACCTCTCGGGGGTCGTGGTCGAGGTCGGCGCGCGCTGCTCGAGGTTCCAGCCGGGCGACGCGGTCTACGCCTCACCGGACCAGCGCCGGATCGGCACCTACGCCGAGTTCGCGCTCGTCGACGAGCGTCACGCCGCGCTCAAGCCCCCGAGCTTGAGTCACACCCAGGCCGCGGGGGTCCCCCTCGCGGCCCTCACCGCCTGGGATTGCCTGAAGCCGCTGCGCGCCGGGCAGCGGGTCTTGATCCTGGCGGGCTCGGGCGGGGTGGGGACCTTCGCGATCCAGCTCGCGAAGGAGCGCGGGGCGGAGGTGCTCACCACCTGCAGCGCGCGCAACGAGCAGCTCGTGCGCGAGCTGGGGGCCGACCAGGTGCTCGACTACACCCAGCACGCCTTCGAAGACGTGCTGAGCGGCGTCGACCTCGTGCTCGACGCGCTGGGGCGTTGGTCTGCCTGCCGCCGGGTGCTGCGCCGCGGGGGGCACCTGCGGACGATCGTGTCTGGCCTGCCGGAGGCCACCCAGCGCTGGGGTCCGTACCTCGGCCCGCTGAGCGTGGGCCTGCACATGCTCGGCTTCAAGCTGAGCTCGCTGGTCGCGGGGGTCAAGGTCAAGAACGTGCTGCGCGAGGCCAGCGGCGAGGCCCTCGCCGAGCTCACGGCGCGGATCGAGGCGGGCACCCTCCGGCCGGTGGTGGAGCGCGTGTTTCCGCTGGACGAGGTCGTGGCGGCCCACCGCCTGAGCGAGTCCGGCCGCGCGCGGGGGAAGCTCGTGATCGCGGTCCGCGGCGAGCCCGGCGAGTAGGTCCCCGCGGGCTCGGCGGAGGTCCGACTAGCCCGCCTTCGGCGTCGAGGGCTCGCTCGAGAGCCAGTGGTTGAGCTTGTCGGCCACGTCTTCGCTGACCTGGTTCCAGCCCTTCGAGAGCAGCTCGCTCAGGTCGTCGAGGTGGGTCTGCAGGGCCTCGGCGGCCTCGCGGCCTTGCTTGCGGGTGTCGGCGCGCGCCTCCTGCAGGCGGGCCTCCAGGCGCTTGCGTTTGGCCTGGACGCGGTCCGCGAGCTCTTCAGTCTGGGTGAATGCCATGGGGGTCCTCGTTTCGTTGGGGTTGGGTCTTGGCTGGGGGACCTAGACGCAAACGGCACGCCAACCCGCTATGGGCCTCGCGCGCCCCACCTCACGCCCCGGCGGGACAGCGTTGCCCCGGAGTCCGGACGCCCGCGTCCCCTGGGCGGCGCTACTCGAGGTGTCGGGGCTTGGTCTGGAGTTCGCTACGGCCGCGGGCGGAGGAAGTCGCCATGAAGCTCGAAGACCCCGAGAGCCCGTTCGACCGCGTAGGTTCCGACGCCAGCGTGGCCGGGTATCGCCCCTGGAGCCAGCCCCCGCTCAGGCAGGCCCGGCGCTGCCTCACCGCCGGCTGCAAGCACGCCACCCGGCACGAGAAGCCGTTCTGCAGCAAGCACGTGCTGCTGCACCCCTATGCGCTGCGGGTGGCGAGCCGGGCGCGCCTGCAGCCCGCCGCCTTGCGCCGCGCCTGAGCCCCGCGGCCCCCGAGCCGCCCGCTCCCTGAGCCCGGTGGCTGGGGTCCCGCCGTCCGCGTTCAGGCTTTGCCTGGCGCGGGCGGAGAGGCACAATGCGGCCCGGCGGAGGTGCCATGTCGCGCCGCAAGACCGTGCTGCTGGTGGTCGGGCTGCTCCTGGGGAGCGCCG
>JAGQRJ010000566.1 GCA_020425635.1 Planctomycetota bacterium
CGCGACGCAAGGGGTCGCCAAGTGCGACCGAGGTCGTCCGGGGTGGACGCTTCGCACCCCGTGTCGCGCTAACCCACGCCCCCACCGCGCCGGCGCGGAGCTTGCTCGGCGTGCCCCACGAGGAAGTTCCTGGCCGCAGGCCCTGGCGGGCGGTAGCCTGGGGAGCTCGGAGGAGGACCCATGTCTAAGTCCATGTGCGTGTTGCTGTTCGCTGCGCTGTTCGCCCCCCTGGGCCTGGCCCAGGACGCGGGGCTCGGGGGGCCCGCCCCGGCCCGCGCGAGCGGGAAGGTCGACCTCGCGCAGAAGGTCCGCGACTACACCGCCTTCGTGCGCGACCCCGCGCGCTTCACCGCCGAGAACGCGGTCGAGCGCCTGCACGCGGGCTACGACGAGGTCCTGACCCTGAACATGGAGGTCCTCGACCTGGCCAAGGTCGACGCCGACCCCCACGGGCTGCTGCGCGGGCTGTTCGGGCTCATGCTCGCGCTCGACGACCGCTGCGCCGAGTTCCACCAGGCCGGCCAATACTCCGACGCGATCGCCAACGCCAAGCGGCGCGCGCTGCGCGCGATCCGCTACCTGCGCGAGGCGATCATGCTGCGCACGGCCGAGCGCGCCCCCGAGCAGCTCTACGCCCACGGCAAGCCGGCCTTCGCCGAGTCCTTCCCCGAGCACCACTGGACCGCGCAGGAGGCCTTCCGCGCGGGCGGGTTGGCCGCGCTGCCCCGCACCGTGATCCTGCTCTGCATGGGCGGGAGCAACGTCTCGGCGACGATCGCGCGCTCGGCCGACGAGGACAACACCTTCAGCCACCTCGCGGTGGGCTACCGCTCGAACGCGCCCCAGAACGTGGCCGGCGTCGACTACCCCGCGGGCACCCTGTTCCTCGTCGAGTCGCTGATCGAGACCGGCGTGATCATCAAGCCCTTCGCCGAGCACTACAAGGGCGTCGACCGCGACGTGATCTTCATGGCCCGCGACGCGAGCAAGCAGCCGGCGATCGACGCGGCCATGGACGCGTTCTTCGCCCGCGCCAACGCGGCGATCCACGCGGGCAAGCCGCTGAAGTACGACTTCAGCATGGGCGCCAACAACGGCGTGAAGCAAGAGCTCGAGGGCGGCGAGGCGGGCGAGGGCGGCGACGGCGTGCTCTCCGACCCGACCGCCTACTTCTGCGCCGCCGTGGGCGAGGAGGTCTTCGCCAAGGCCGGCGTCGAGCTGCTCCCGATCCGCACCCAGCTCAACCCGGGCCCCAACAGCCGCAAGCTCTTCGAGAGCTGGGGCATGGACCCCGACGCGCCCGTCATGGCGCCGGGCGACGCCGACGTCTCGCCGGCCCTGATCCGGGTCGCCGAGGCCGGCCGCCTCCAGGACCTGCTCGACAACCACCTGCGCCAGGCCACCCTGCGGCAAATGTTCCGCTGGATGGACGAAGACGGCTACACGCTCCGCGTGCCCTGGTACATCAAGGTCGTGACCTGGGCCGCCGGCGGGCTCAACGACACCTTCCTCGACCTGGGCAAGGTCCCGAGCGGCATGGACAAGAACATTCTGCGCTCGTTCATGGCCCTCGATAAGGCCGCGAACCTCTACTACAAGGCGCTGAAGCAGGCCAACGACGCGTTCCGCGAGGAGCACGGGCGCTCCATGCTGCCCCTGGAAATGGTCGCCCACCTCGAGACGATCCGCGACGACGTCAAGGGCACCCGCAAGTGGTTCCGCGCGCCTAAGACGAAGAAGTAGCCTCGTCCTCGGCGTCGGGCGGCGCGGCGTCCACGGCGCGCGGCGAGGCGTCCAGCGCGTGGACGAGGCCCGCGAAGATCACGAGGGCCAAGATCCCCAGGAGCACCGCCCCGACGAGCGCCTTCCCTTCCCGCTCCTCGACGGCCATGAGGATCGCCAGCACCCCGAGCACCGAGAGCGCCCCTCCGCCCAGCACGAAGGTGAAGACCGAGTGGCGAAACGAGCTGCGCGCGTGCCGCTCGCAGAAGCGCGGCGCCGCTCGACGGCCGCGCTGCCAGTCTCCGACCTCGTCGCAGCCCGCCCAACTGCAGCGCGGCGGGTGGCCAAGCCGAGCCCCGGCCGGCGCCTCCAGGCGCTCGCGCGAGCTGCACGACGAGCAGCGCCCGGCCTCGTCCCAGCACCCGGGGTGGTGCCGGGTCAGGCACTCGCGGCACACCACCCCCTCCGCCGACGCGACGTCGTCGCGGCAGTAGGGGCAGCGGTTGGCGACGACGCGCACGTCGTCGCGCGCCTCCGGCGGGGGAGGACGATCGGCAGGGGGCTTCTCCATGGACGCCATGCTACGCGCCGAGGGACGCTTCGCCGCGTGGGCTCAGACCTGATCCAGCTTGATCACCAACGCGCCCCACACCCCGACCACGGTCTCGGTCAGGGTCGGGACGAGGAAGTGCACGCCTTCGCCGAGCGGCGTGAACTGCAAGGCGAGCGCGCCGAGCACGAGGGCGGTGGCGACCACCCGCCAGAAGACGTCCATGGAGCCCAGGAGCCAGAAATACGCACAGGCCGAGATCGAGGCCACGACGGGGACGAAGAACACGAGCACCTCCGCGACGGACAATGCACACGCCAGGCCGCGCACCCGCCGCCGCAGACGAAGAGCTTGCGTCGCGTCGCTGTAAACGTGGTTGGCGGTCTCTTGTTGACGCCTTCGCGCAGGCTCCTGGTCGACCCGCCCCCAGAACGGTGCCGCACCGATCCCGCCGGGGGTCGACCCGCGTGGAGCTCGGCGCGGAGCCGCTCTGGGAGCTGGGGGACCCGCGTGAAGAACGGCGCGCGAGCGTTCTGAGGGCGGATCGACCCGGGTGCCGATCGGCGCGGAGCCGTTCTGGGGGCGGGTCGACCCGCGTGGAGCTCGGCGCGGAGCCGTTCTGGGAGCGGGTCGACCAGGTGTGGCTCGGCGCGGAGCCGTCTTGGGGGCGGATCGACCCGCGTGGAGCTCGGGAGGGGAGCGTTTTGGGGCGGGTCGACCAGGGTTGGCTCGGCGCGGAGCCGTTCTGGGGGCGGGTCGGCCAGGGTGGAGCTCGGCGGGGGAGCGTTTTGGGGCGGGGCGGCCAGGGGGGAGGTCGGCGGGGGAGCGTTTTTGGCGCGGGTCGACCCGGGTGTCGATCGGCGCGGAGCCGCCCTGGGAGCGGGTCGACCCAAGTCTCACCACGAAGGGGTGAGTTTGCGGGCTAGCGGGCGGGGACCAGCGCCTGCACCGTGGCTGCGCCCTTCATGGCCCGCACCAAGAGCCCTACGCACACGATCGACGCGACCAGCCCCAGGAGCGCGATCGGGATCGGGCCGAGGCCCTTGCACAGGGAGACGAAGAGCTTGACCCTGGCCCGGCGACCTTCGAAGTCGCTCTGCGACGCCCACAGGGCGAGGCCGAAGAAGACCCAGGAGCCCAGCAGGCCAAACAGCGGGTTCTTCGCGGCCTCCCACGCGGGAGCCTGGAGGTCGACCGCCTCCAGGCCGTCGGGGAGGACACCCGGCAGCCACTCCATGGCCGCTTCGACCCCGGCCGCGTCGAGGCCCTTGACGGTGACGCTGAGCGCCTTTCCTCCACGCCCCCCCAGGGCGAAGCGCAGCCCGTTGGCGGTCGCCAAGGCCCGGACCGCGAGGACCTTCTGGGCGGGCAGGGTCTTCTTCTGGCCGGGCCGCTTGTGCTTCAGCACCGCTCCCGCCGAGCTGCCGGGCCGCGGGCGCTCGGCGCCGTTGAACCACAGCACGTGGAGCAGCTTGCCGTCGAACACGAAGTAGGTGTCCTGGACGTCGTTCGAGACGCAGAGGGTCTCGCACGCTGAAGCGGTTCGGGGTCGGGGTCGTTGCAGGGTCGCCTTGGGCATGCTCTTCCTCCGCCCCGTCCCTGCGCAAAGCGGTTGCCAATCGGGTGCGTCCCGAGAGCGGCTCGAATCCCTCATGAAACCCCTCACGCTCGCCCCCCGAGCGCGTAAGTGCTTGCGCCGAGACGCTGCGCGCCTCCCTCGGGCGCACCCCTCCGACGAACCGCTCAGCGCCGAGCGCGGGTCGAATCAGTCGAGGCGGCGCAGCCCTCGACGCCAGGCGTGGAAGGCGACCACGAAGCCCAGCGCAGCGAACACGGCGGTCAGCAGGGCCATGCCCCCCAGCACGGAGTCGTGGTCGACCACGGCGCCGTAAGCCTCGGCCCAGCTCGCGCCGGTCAGGCACACCCCCACGAATCCGCCACCGAGGATCGCGCGGAAGCGGACCGCGTGACCGTGGCGGTCGCAGAGCGGGAAGGGTCGCGGCCCAAGCCGCAAGCGATTGCCCTCCCAGCGCGCGGGCTCCTCGCACCTGGGGAGGGCGCAGGCGGGGCCGGATCGCGGGGAGCCCGCGGCGCGCGTCGCCGAGGGCACCTCGAGCCGCACCCCGCTCCCGCAGGAGGAGCAGCGCCCGGCCTCGTCCCAGCAGCCGGGGTGGTGCCGGGTCAGGCACTCGCGGCACACCACCCCCTCCGTCGACGCGACGTCGTCGCGGCAGTAGGGGCAGCGGTGCGCGGCGACGCGCACGTCGTCGCGCTCCACCGGCGCGGGAGGCCGATCGGCGGGGGGCTTCTCCATGGACGCCATGCTACGCGTCGATCGACGCTCCGCCGGGAGGTCGGTGCGCGCCGCGCGCCCGCTGACTGCGTCGGGCCCGAGCGAGCTCGATCACCCCCACGGCGCTCAGGAGCGCCCGCCGAAGTTGGGCAGCGAGTCGGGGGGCGAGGGGTCGGGGTGCAGGACCTCGCCCAGGGACGAGACCGCGCCGAAGGTGCTCACGCGCTCGGCCTCGAGCTCGCTGCCCTTGCGCAGCTGGACCTCGGCGTCGACCAGGCCGCGCTTGAGCAGGGCGTGGGCGGCGCGGAAGCGGCTGGCGAGCTCGGCCCGGCCCTCCTTGCGCAGAGGCTCGACCGAGAGCCGGAGGAGCTGGATCGTCTGGCGCAGCACGCGCACGAGGTCGCCGTCGGAGGCGTCGGTCAGCTCGCGCAGCTCGGCGAACTCCTCGCCGTTGACCCAGGCCCACACCAGCCCGCTCATGCCCCACTCGGGGTAGCCGACCGGGGCGTTGACCCCGCGCTTCTCCTCGAGCTGGGCGAGGCCCGTGATCGCCTGGGTCGCGGTCTTGAACACCTGCTTGCCCAGGATTCGCCGCGGGTCTTCGCCGCCGTAGTGCACGCCCTTGCGCGGCTCGAACACGACCGCGGTGGTCAGCACCGCGATCTGCTCGGCGGTCAGGTCGTCGTAGGCCCCCGACCACACCAGCTCGGCCATTTGCAGCTCGTGGCCGAAGACCGCGCGCGCGAAGTTGCCGCGCCCCGTGCACTTGCCCTCGCGGTCGAGGTACTGCAGCTCGAACAGCACGTCGAGCTTGATCCGCACCTGCTCGAGCATGCCCTTGAAGCGCCCGCCCTTGCGCTCGCCGTCGGGGCCCTTGCGACCCCGCCCGCGCCCCTCGTCCCTGAGCGGGTGCCCGCGCTGCTTGCTCTTGCCCTTGCGCCGGTCGCGCTTGCCCTTGCCCTTGCCGCCGCGGTCGTGGGGGCCCTTGCGCCCGGCGCGCCCGAGCTCCTGCCGCTCGGCGCGGAAGTGGGCGAAGCTCTTCTCGCAGGCCTCGAAGATCTTGTCGCCCAGGCGGTGGTAGAGGTTGAGCAAGGTCCCGTAGGAGAGGTTGAACTGGCTGCGCACCGGCTCCACCGAGCCGGTGGCGACCTGCACGACCATGCGCGGCTCCTCCTGCTCGGGGTTGAAGGTCACGTAGACCGAGCCCTCGGCGTCCATGCCCCGGCGCCCCGCGCGCCCGGCCATTTGCATGAAGGCGCGGGTCTCGAGCTGGACCCGCGCCTGCCCGTTCCACTTGCGGATCCCCTCGAAGGCCACCGAGCGCGCGGGCATGTTGACCCCGAGCGCGAAGGTCTCGGTCGCGCACAGGAGCGAGACGTGCCCGGCGCCGAACAAGCGCTCGATCACCTCCTTCAGCGCGGGGAGCACACCGGCGTGGTGGTAGGCGATCCCGCGCTGGATCAGGCGCTCGAGGGCGCGGACCTCGGGGTGCGTCGGCTCGACGTCGAAGGCCGCGATCAGCCGGCGGAACTCGACCAGCGCGCGCCGGCCCGCGGCGTCGTCGCGGCCGAGGTCGAGGTCGACGCAGGCGCTCGCGAGCTCCTCGCAGGCGGCGCGGGAGAAGAGGAAGAACAGGAGCGGGAGCTCCTCGCGGTCGGCGACCCCCTGCACGATCGTGCGCCAGGCGTGCTGGAAGTAGGCCCGGATCCCGCCCGGCTTGCGGTTCCAGCGGGTGCCGCCGCCCCGGCGCAGGCGCAGCTCGTCGATCTTGGCCAGCGGGCGCACGCTGCCCTCGGTGGAGCAGCCGTAGATCTTGAGCGGCACCGGGCGCCGCTCCTCGAGCACCACCCGAATGGGGTGCTCGCGCACCTCCTCGAGCCAGGCCGCGAACTCGTAGAGGTTCGAGACCGTGGCCGAGAGCCCGAGCACGCGCACGTTGGGCGGCGAGAAGATCAGCGTCTCCTCCCACACGGTGCCGCGCTCGGGGTCGTCGAGGAAGTGCACCTCGTCGAGGATCAGCCAGCCCACGTCGCCGAGGCGCGCCGCGTCCTCGAAGATCGTGTTGCGGAAGATCTCGGTGGTCATGATCACGATCGGGGCGTCGGCGTCGATCGAGACGTCGCCGGTCGAGATCCCGACCTTCCCCGGGTAGGCCAGCGACAGGTCGCGGTATTTCTGGTTGGAGAGCGCCTTGATCGGGGCGGTGTAGATCGCGCGCTTGCCCTGCTCGAGGGCTTGCTCGAGCGCGAAGTGCGCGATCAGGGTCTTGCCCGCGCCCGTCGGCGCCGCGACCAGCACGTTCTCGCCGGCGGCGATTCCGGCGATCGCGTCCTGCTGGAAGCGGTCGAGGGGCAGGCCGCGGTAGGTCTCGAACACGTGGCCTCCCAAGGCCTGGGGGGTGGTCGACCACCCCGGGGCACCAAGCCTAGCGTGTTGGGGTGACAGCAGATACAACGAAGGCACGCGAGCACGTCATGAGCCTCGAGCACATGCACCCCGCACCCAAGAGTGGCCTGGGTCGCTGCCCATACTGTCACGAGGGATTCGACTCCCGGGAGGGGGGACTGTGGAGCTGTCCGTGCTGCGGAGCGCACCACCACCGGGAGTGCCTGGAGGAGTTCGGTCATTGCACGGTCTACGGTTGCGGGAGCGC
>JAGQRJ010000567.1 GCA_020425635.1 Planctomycetota bacterium
CCGCTGATCAGGAAGGTCACGAGCAGGGCGCCGAGGGGGGCTCGCCGACCCCAGCGGCGAAACACCAAGGTCCACAGGAGCAGGTTCACCGGCTGGTTCCAGCGCTGCCAGAAGTCGGCCGGGCTGTAAGCGAAGGCTGGATCGCGCAGGACCGGGTGGGCTGGGATCCCCAGCAGATTGACTGAGGCGTTTCCCACCCGCTCGACGCCCATCAGCACCGTGTAGGCGGCGGCGAATTTGGTCAGGTGATCGGGCCAGAAGCCGAGGCGCCCGAGGTCGGCGCCGAAGGCCCAGATCAGGGTCGGGAGCCCCGCCGCCAGGAGCGCCACCCCGAGCGCGAGCCCGCGCAGGCAGGCGCGCGGCGGGCGCGGTTCGCCGACCCCGCGGCGGCTGTAGACGTGGTTGTCGGGGCGCACCCAGAGCAGCCAGGTCCAGGCGCTCCAGCCCGACGGATAGCCGCTGCGCCGCCGCGCCAGGTGCAGTTCGCAGGCCTTGATCCAGGAGACGCCGCAGTGGATCGCGAGCAGGATCCGCAGCAGCCCCGAGCCGGGGTGCCCCAAGGGCACGAGGGTCGGGAGCGCGAGCTCGAGCGGCGCGAGCGCGAGCAGGGCCAGGGCGCCCAGGCGAGGGCCGCGAGCCCCGGCCACGGCCACCGCCGCCGCCCACCCCGCGTGCACCAGCAAGGCCACCCCAAACCACGCGCCCGGCGTCAACGGACGCCTAACGCGCTGGGGCGGGGAGCTCTCCGCAGCTCTTCTTGCCCAACCCGGCGGGGATCTCCACCGGGTAGCGCCCCGACCAGCAGGCGGTGCAGTAGTTCTCCGGCGGCCCGCTGACCGTGGAGAGCATGCCCTCGACCGAAATGTAGCCCAGCGAGTCGACCCCGAGGTGCTCGGCGATCCCCTGCATGGAGGTGTCGGCGGCGAGCAGCTCGCCCTTCGACTGGAAGTCGATCCCGTAGAAGCAGGGGAAGCGAATCGGCGGGCAGCTGACCCGCAGGTGCACCTCGCGCGCGCCAGCCTCGCGCAGGTAGCGGCAGCGGCTCTGGGCCGTGGTCCCGCGCACGACCGAGTCGTCCACGACCACCACCCGCTTGCCCTCGACGGCCCAGCGCACCACGTTCAGCTTGAGGTCTGCGACGAGGGCGCGGGCGTCCTGCGACGGCTGCATGAACGAGCGCCCGACGTAGTGGTTGCGAATGAAGCCGTGCCCGAAGGGGATCCCGCTCTCCTGGCTGTAGCCGAGGGCGGCGGCGTTGCCCGAGTCGGGGATCGCGATCACGAGGTCGGCCTCGGTCGGGTGTTCGCGAGCCAACACGCGCCCCAGCTCGATCCGCACGCGCTCCACCGGGTCCCCGAACACGACCCCGTCGGGGCGCGAGAAGTAGACGTGCTCGAACATGCAATGCGCTGGGTCGGCCTCGGCGTAGCGCTGCGTCCGCACCCCGTCGGAGTCGACGACCACCGCCGTGCCGGGCTCGACCTCCCGCAGCACCTCGACCTTGGTCAGGTCGAAGGCCGGGGTCTCGGACGCGAAGGCGTAGGCCCCCTCGGGGGTCTTCCCCAGCCACAGTGGCCGCAGCCCTTGCGGGTCGCGCACCCCGATCATGGCGTCGGGCGTGAGCACCAGCAGCGAGAACGCGCCGCGGAGCTCGCGGCAGGTCTCGACGACCCGCCCCACCGGGTCGGTGGAGCCGCTCGCCTGCGCGAGCAGGTGCAGGACGACCTCGCTGTCGGCCGTGGTCTGGAAGATCGACCCCGAGTTCTCGAAGCGCTGACGAAGCTCGGGCGCGTTGACGAGGTTCCCGTTGTGGGCCACGGCGTAGCTGCCCCAGCGGGTGTTGGCGACCAGGGGCTGGGCGTTGACCAGGCTGCTGCTCCCGGTGGTGGAGTAGCGCGTGTGGCCGATCGCGCGCGCGCTGCGCAGCAGCTCCAGGCTCGCGGCGTCGAACACGGTCGGCACCGTGCCCATGCCGCGGTGCCGCACGATCTCGCCGGCTTGCACGCTCGCGATCCCGGCGCTCTCCTGCCCCCGGTGCTGCAGCGCGAACAGGCCGTAGTAGGTCTTCAACGCAGCTTCGGCGTCGCCGAACAAGCCAAACAGTCCACACGCTTCGCGCGGGGCGTCGGAGTCGGTCACGACGCGTCCTCGTTTCTAGGGGTCACAGGCGCTGGCTCGGCTGGGGTCTCGGCCTCGGCCTCGGTCTCGGAAGGGGCGCCACACGGGGGAGCGCGACGGCGGGCGGAGGCAAGCTCCGCCCCTACGGCTTGGTGCCCGGAGGCTTCGACCTCGGCCTCGGTGTCGGCCTCGGCTTCGGCCTCGGTCTCGGTCTCGGTCTCGGCCTCGTCTTCGGTCTCGGCCTCGGCCTCGGTCTCGGCCTCGGTCTCGGCCTCGGTCTCGGTCTCGGCCTCGGTCTCGGTCTCGGTCTCGGTCTCGGCCTCGGTCTCGGTCTCGGTCTCGGTCTCGGTCTCGGTCTCGGTCTCGGTCTCGGTCTCGGTCTCGGTCTCGGTCTCTTCCTCCGTCACCTTCGGCAGGGCCTTCGTCACGGCCTCGTCGTCGAGGGCGTCGAGCTCGCCTTCGGACTCGAGGCGCTCGATCAGGCGCGACTTCGCGAGCCGACGGCTGGTGAGTCGGCGCGCGCGCGGGCGGTTCGGCGGGAGCGCCTCGTCCGGGTCGATCAGGTCGACCTCGACCGGGGGGTTCTTGCCGTCGCCGAAGAGCAGCTTGCGGAACGCGGCCGACTCGGTCGGGTAGCGCGCCTCGACCTCTTCGCCCTCCTCGACCCGCTCCTCGGCCGCGGGCATGAGTTCCTCGGACTCGGCCGCCTGCAGCGCCTTACCGAGGGACACGTGCTCGCCCGACTGGGAGAGCTGCGCCAGGGCAGGCAGCATGTCGGTCGACTCGCCGCCGAGGCTCAGCCCCGAGGCGGAGCTGGTGAGCAACGCGTTCGCTTGGCGGCGGGTCTCCTTGCGCGAGAGGCGCTTGAGCTCCACGGCCACTTCGCGGCTCCACTTCTCCTCGGCGTCGCGCGCCTGGCAGGCCTTGAAGCTGGCCAGCGCGCGCCGGCGCAGCTTGCGCGCCTCGCTCGCGCTGCGCAGCGCAGCGCGCTCCGACATGCGCGCCAGGATCACCCCCAGGTGAAACAACGGGTCGGGGTCGACCCAGTCGATGTCGAGGTCCACGGCTTGGCGCAGGAGCTTGCGCGCCTCCTCGAGCTCGTCGCGCAGGTAGTGCACCAGCGCGCGCCGGATCCGCTCGCGACGCTCCTTGGCGAGCGCGACCCGATCGGTGCCGTACGAGAGGCGATAGGCGTGGTACATGCCGCCGGCCCAGATCAAGACCAGCGCCGCGCCGGCCGCGTTGCGCAGGAGCTCGGGGTTCTGCAGCGAGTGCAGGGTCGACCCCAAGAACAGCGCGTTGAGCGCGGTCACGAAGCCAACGAACAGGAGGGCGCCGGCCCCAAAGCGGTCGAGGTAGAAGTGGCCGAGCCCCGGGACGAGGCTCAAGAGCACGACCCGCGAGTTGCGGGGGAGCTCGGCGGGGGTCGCTGCCGCGCTCATGAGACGCCGGTCGACGCGGGTCGCGTCACTTCGTCGCGCGCTCGGGGTCGAACAGCCCGCGGACCTCGAAGTCGGTCAGCCACACCTCGCTCTTGACCAGCACCAGGACCAGGTAGCCCCCAGACTCGGCGACCTTGATCTGCGCCTGAACCGGCTTGCCCTCCTGCGCCTTGAGCACGCCGGTGGTCTGGTTCCCTCGCTGCACGAGCTTGATCTCGACCGGTTTGAGCGCAGCGAGCAGCTTGAGGTCGCGGGCGCCCGCGTTGGCGCTGAGCTGCGTTCGACTGCCGACGTAGCGCATGGGGTAGGCGCCCCAGTCGAGCCCCTCACCGCGGTAGGCCTTCGCGTCCTCGACGATCGGCAAGATCGTGAACCGCGACCCCGCCTTGGCCTCGGCGCCGAGCATGACCTGCATGCGCACGTCCACGAGCTTCCGCAGCGGGAGCTTGAAGCGCAGCACCGTGGGCTCCTCTCCGGCGAACAGGCGCAGCGCGCGGCCGCCGTTGGGCAAGGAGTCGAGCTCGGGGGCCGCGCCCGCGAGCACCTCCCAGTCCGCCGCGGCGTCGGCGCCGCCGTCGGGGTAGTGCAGCACCACGCCGCCGCCCTCGAACACGAGGCAGTTCGCGCTGTAGGCCGACCAGCCCTTGAGCGTCTCGCCGAGGAGCGAGCTGAGGTCCTTCACGTTCGGGGCGGAGTCCAGCTTCAGCTCGGCCACCGCGCTGTGCAGGGTGCGCAGCTCGACCTCGATCCGCTCCTTGAGCGCCTTGGCGTCCTCGGCCTTGAGCGCCCAGCCTGCGACGCGGCTGGCCACCCGCTGCGCGTCGCGCACCCGGCCGGCGCGCACGTGCTCGAGCAACGAGCTCTCGGCCTTGGCCAGCGCCTCGCGGTACTTGGCCTGGACCTCGCTGCGCAGGCGGGTCACGGCGTCGCTGACCACCCCTTGCTTCAGCGCCTCCTCGGCGACGCCGTCGAGGGCGCCGAGGGCGTCCTTGTAGTCCTCCGAGCGCAGCTCGCTCTCGACGTCGCGGGCGAGGTCGGCGGCCAGCGTCTCCCACTTCTTGAGGTCTTTGGGGGGCTCCTCGACCACGACCGGGGGTGGCTTCACGGGGCCTCCCCCGCCCCCGTGCGGTCCGTCCGTCTTGCCGCCGGGGTCGGAGGCTCCGCCGCCCGAGGTCAAGGCGAGCGCGGCGATCCCGCCCACCACGAGCACCAACGCGCCGAGGGCGAACACGAGCTGCTTGCCGCCGCCCTTGTCCGCGTCGCCCTTCGCGCCGCCGGTCGAGGGCGCGCGCTTCTTGCGTCCAACGCCGGGCTGCTCCGAGGCCGCCGCGGCCTTGATCGCGGCCGACACCAAGTTCTCGCCCTCGCTGGCGGCGAGGTCCACGCCGCCCGCCGCGAGGTCGTCCGGCCCGACCCGCTTGGGCTTGGTGATCTTCGACTTGTCCCAGGCCCCCGAAGGCTTGGCGAGGATCTCCGAGGTCTGCTCCCACACGTCGACCATGGGCTCGCCGTCGTCGGCCAGCGGGTCGAACTCCTCGATCTGCGCGGAGGGTCGGTCGAAGGCGGAGCCGTCGAGCCCGAGGCAGCTCTCGAGCTCGTGCAGGACCTCGTCCCAGCTCTCGGGCCGCACCTCGGGGTTCTTGTGGGTCAGCTGAGTGATCAGGTTGGCGACCGCGCCCGGGAGGCTGACCGAGTCGGGGGGGCGCGGCAGCGGCTCCTCGAGGTGCTGCCTGAGGACCTCCTTGGGGTCGTCGTCGGTGTAGGGGGCCTGCCCGCAGATCAGCTCGTAGTAGACGATCCCGAGCGCGTACATGTCCGACTGCCGGGACGGCTGCTTGCGCGACTCCTGCACGACCTCGGGGGCGAGGTACTGCGGGTGGCCAAAGGGCAGCCCGATCTTGCCGTAGCCCGCGCCGAGGCACGACGCCCGCGCCAGGCCGAAGTCGACGAGGTGGGCCTGACCCTCTCCGTCGACGAGGATCTTGTCCGGGCGCAGGTCGCCGTGGTGCAGCCCGGCGCGATCGGCCGCGGCGAGGGCCTGGGTGACCGAGCGAATGAACCCGGTGGCGACCGAAGGCAAGAACGCGCCTTGGGACTCCATGCGCTTGCGCAGGCTCTCCGCCCGCTGCACGAGCGGCGAGATCACCAGGTCGCGCCCGCTCGACTCCTCGAGGGCGAGCACCGGCACGACCCCCGGCAGCTCGACGCCGACCAAGCGCCGGAGGCCGCCCTTGATCTCGTTGCGCAGGTCCTTGTGGTGCGCGAAGCGCTTGCTGAGCACCTTGATCGCGAGCTTCCCGGGGAACTTGCTGTGGGTCCCCTCGTAGGCCGTGCCCGCGCTGCCACGCCCGATCCGCTTGCCGATCGTGATCTCGGTCCCCGCGTCGTTGACGGGCCGCATGGCCGAGGCCAGCATGCCGCTCACCGAGCTGGCGACGCCGAGCTCCGTGGCCTTGCCCAGCTCCGAGGGCCCGATCGCCGGCGCGCGGTCGATCCGTGAGCGGCTCCAGCGGCCGGTGGCGCGGTTCTGCGCCTGGGTCTTC
This sequence comes from Planctomycetota bacterium, assembly GCA_020425635.1. Classification (GTDB taxonomy): domain Bacteria; phylum Planctomycetota; class J058; order J058; family J058; genus JAGQRJ01. The sequence continues at coordinate 6,104 of JAGQRJ010000567.1, forward strand.
TCCCACTCGTCGCCGGTGACCGGGTTGGCCTTGGGCGTCTGGGCCGGCAAGCCCTTGCCCTCGAGCAGCGCGGTGATCGCCTCGACCACCGCCGCCGGGTCGGACAGGCGCTGCCCGGGGCTCTTCGCCGTCATGCGCAGGATCAGCGCCGCGAGCTTGGCGCTGAAGCGGACCTTTTCCGGCGGCGGCGGGAGCGGCGCCTCGAGGTGCTGCCCGAGCACGTCCATGGGCTCGCCGCGGAAGGGCAGCTGCCCGCACAGCAGCTCGTAGAACAGGATCCCCAGGGCGTAGACGTCCGCCGCGGGGGTCGGCTGAGGCTGCGACTCCTGGAGCACCTCGGGCGCCAGGTAGGACGGGTGCCCGAAGGTCATGCCGTGCTTGCCGAAGCCGTTGCCCAGGCACGAGGCGCGCCACTGGCCGAGGTCGACGAGCTGCGCGCGCTTGCCGTCGAAGTAGACCTTTTTCGCGCGCACGTCACCGCAGGCGAGGTTCACCTTCTCCTTCGCCGAGGCGAGGGCCAGGGCGACGTCGTAGATCACGCGCATGGCGGCGGTGGGCGCCAGCGGGCCCTTGGCCGCGAGGAGCGACTCCAGGTCCTCCCCGCGGGCGCGGGCGTAGACGATCACCAGGCGCTCGTTCGACTGCCCCACGTCGAGCACGCTGACCGCGCCGGGGTGCGCGAAGCCCTTCCAGCGGGAGAGGTCGTCTTCGACCTGGCGCACCACGTCGGGGTGCTTGGCGAAGCGCTTGGAGAGCGCCTTGACCACCACCGGGGAGCCGTCGCTCCGTCGCCCGGCGTAGCTCGTCCCCACGGGCCCGCGCCCGATCTTGGGGCCCGTCTGGTAGCCGGAGAGCTC
>JAGQRJ010000568.1 GCA_020425635.1 Planctomycetota bacterium
CGCGCCGTCGCCGGCGGGTGCGTCGTCTTCGCCCTCGTCCTCGTCGTCGCCCTGAGCGCGACGCCGCGACGAAGCCCAGGCCGAGCGCAGGCTGAGCGCGAACAGCACCGCGGCGCCCAGCAGGCGCGTGGAGAGCGTCCCGCCGCGGAGCGAGCGGGGGAGGAACTCGGCCAGCGGGTTGTGCGGGCTGAGCGCGTCGAACACGGCGTAGCCTGCGTAGACCAGGGCCAGGAACGCGGTCGACGCGGCGAACACGTTGATCCCGCGGCGGAGGGTGTACCAGGCCACGGGCGCCGCGAGGATCGCGAGCGCCGAGGCGACCAGCTTCTCCGGGTGCTCGGGCTGGAGGAGCAGCACGTCGGCGGCGTAGATCACGCCGACCAGGAGCAGCACGCCGCCGACGAGGGTCGAGCGGCTGGGGAGCTGCGGGGGCGCGGCGGAGAACTTCACTTGGGCTGGGTCCGCTCGCGGAAGACCGCGGTCAGCTCGAAGTCGTCGGTGGTGTCCGCGGCCTCCTCCCCGTCGCCGCCGCCGCCGCCACCCTGCATGCCTTGGAGCACGGGGAAGGTGACCTTGACCGTGACCAGCTTGATCGTCTCGGTCTGGGTCTCGGGCATGCCGAGCTGCTGCTCTTCGAGGGTCGCCTCCCAGCGGAAGTTCGGGTAGTTCTCGAACTCGCCCTCCCCCTCGAGCTCCTCCACCCCCGCGAGGATCTCCTCGAGCTTGCCCCGGCAGAGCTCGCGCGCCGCGCGGCGGTTGATCGAGCTGCTCGCGGAGTCGATCCCGCCGGTGACCGCGGCCTGCAGCCCGAGCAGCGCCGTGACCACGATCGCCACCGCGAACACGACCTCGAGCAGGCTGAAGCCCCGGCGCGCGCTCATTGCTTGGCCCCCTCGAGGGTGCGCGCCTCGGGGCGCTGGGGCGAGTAGTCGATCGAGCGGCTGAGCGGGTTGAACTTGACCCACTGCTGGGTCTGGGTGTCGTCGATCAGGCGCACGCCCACGACGTGCCCGCCCTGGTCGCCGAGGTGCGTGAACGGGACCACGACCCGCCCGGTGGTGCGCTCCTCCTCGCCGACGGTCACCGAGACGAACTCGATCCCGTCGGGGAGGACCTCGGGCTCGAGGGCCTCGCGGTTGGCGAGGTCGAGCTCGGAGGGCAGCTCCTCGGGCTTCTCGGTCTCCTCCTCGGTGGGGGGCGGCGCCCCGTGCTCGACGTCGTCGACTGGGCGCTGATCCTCGGTCGGCTGCTCCTCCTCGGTCGTCTGCTCTTCGGGCTGCGCCTCGGGCTCCTCGGGGAACACGATCCAGTACGAGCGCTCGTCGAGGTCGTAGACCAGGAGGTACTGCTGGCGGGTGGCGATCGCCTGGCCCTGGACGAGCTCTATGTGCGAGGCCAGGCCGCGCGCCGAGGAGTCGAGCTTGTAGCCCGGGATCAGGTTGTCGATCGCGGGCACGATCGCCAGCAGGATCACCCCCATGATCATGACCACGGCCATGAGCTCGAGCAGGGTGAAGCCGTGGCGGGCGCGGGTCATGCGGTCCTCGGGAGTCCGAACGGAACGACGGGCAACGCAGGGTCGAAGGAGCCCCGCGACGCCACCTGGATTGTAGCGGGCTGGGGTAAAAGCGCGAAGGACGTTCGCGGACGCCCGCGGCAGCCGAGGCTCGGGCACTCGGCCGCCTCGAGCCAGCAGCTCCCGTGCAGCAAGGCCCCGCAGTCGGGGCAGGGGGCGGCGACGCCGAAGGCGTCGTCGTGGCAGTAGGCGCAGCGCCCGCCCAGGCTCGCGAGCACGACCTCGGGCGGCGGCGGCGCGTTCGCGCGCCGCCGCCGCACCCAGAGCAGGAACAGCAGCGCCCCGCCCGGGAGCAGAGCGAACGACGCCGAGAGCACCCCGGCCAGCACCGGCGACGTGGGCGCAGGCCGGGGGGCGACCTCCGAGGTGAACGCGCCCCGGCGGCCGCTCCGCCCCTGCTCGGCGTCTCGCCCGCCGCCGCCCCAGGCGCGGTCGGCGCCCAAGCTCACGAGGACGTAGTCGCTGCGACCGCCCTCGGTGTAGTAGACGTAGGGCGTGCCCCAGGGGTCGCGGGGCAGTCCGCGCTCGAGGTACGGGCCCTGCCAGCGAGGCTCACCCGCGGGGGGCCTCCACAGCTCCTCGAGGCGCTCTGGGTAGTGCCCCGTGTTGAACTTGTAGAGCTTGAGCGACCTGTCGAGGGCCCTCAGCTCCACCGCGACTCGGTCGCCTGCCGGGTCGTAGGCCACGGTCGACCAGGCCGTCCAGAGCGCATTCGCACCGACGATCAGCCCCAAGAGGAGGCTCGGCGGGCCGAGCAGTCTGAGGGGGGCCAGGCGAAGGTGCACGGGAACTCCAGGCGGGCGTTGCCTCCAAGAGAACGCGCAGGGCCTGCTCGGGGTTCAGTCCAGGGTCGCCCCACACGCACGACGGGCGACCCACACGGGTCGCCCGTCGGCGTGATTCGCAGGGCTCCGCGAACGGTCTAGCGCTCGTTGATCGTCTTGGAGCTCAGGTCTTCGTCTTCGTCGGTGCCGCCGGAGCCGCCGTCGGCGCCGTAGCTCACGATCTCGAAGTCGTTGCCGCCGCGGAAGGCGTATTGGTACTCGTTGCCCCAGGGGTCGAGGGGGGGGTACTCCTCGAGGTAGGGGCCCTTCCACTTGCGGGCGTCCGAGGGCTGCTCCCAGAGCCCGCTCAGCTCGCGGGGGTAGCGGCCGACGGCGAGCTTGTAGAGCTTGAGCGCCTTCTTGATCGAGTCGAAGTCGGACTTCACGCGGGTCACGCGGGCGTCGTAGGACTGGCCCATGACGCTGACGGTGACGGCCGCGGCCAGCATGCCAATGATCGCGACCACGACCATGAGTTCGACGAGGGTGAAGCCGCGCAGGCGGCGCAGGACGGTGTTGCGCATGAGTCTCTCCTGGGCTGAAGCCCCTAGAACTTGAAGCCCTGCACCAGCGGCAGCACGACCGCCAGCACGATGAACCCCACGATACCAGCCATCATCACGATAATGATCGGCTCAATCAGGCTCGTGGCCTTGGTGGTCGTGATCTCGACCTCTTCGTCGTAAGCCTCGGCGATTCGTTCGAGGAGCTCCTCGAGCGAGCCCGACTCCTCGCCGATCGCGATCATGTCGCCCACGACCGGAGGGAAGACCTGGCTGCGCTTGATCGGGGTCGAAATGTCCTGGCCTTCGATGATCCGGTCGCGGACCTCGAGCAAGACCTTGCCCAGGAGCTTGTTGTCGACCACCGACGAGAGGATCCGCAGGCAGTCGGTGGCCTGGACGCCCGAGCGCAGGAGCGTGGCGAAGGTGTGCGCGAAGCGGGCGACCGACTGCTTGCGGAACAGGTCGCCCACGATCGGCAGCTTGAGCTTGTTGCGGTCGCGGAACATGGCGCCGTTCTCGGTGCGCGTGAACAGGTTCCAGGCGACGAAGGCGATCGCGAACAGGATCGCGGCCAGCCACCACCAGCTGAGGAACAGGTCCTTGACCGTGATCAGGATCTTGGTCGGCAGGGGCAAGGGCGTGCCGCGCTTCTGGACCACGCCCACGATCTTGGGCACGACGAAGGCGAGCAAGAACACGACCACGCCGCCGCCGAGGACCATCATGATGATCGGGTAGGTCAGCGCGGCCGAGACCTTGTTCTTGGTGCGGGCCTGGGCCTGCATGAAGTTCGCCAGGCGGCTGAGCACGTCGTCGAGGGCGCCGGCCTCTTCGCCGGCGCGGACCATGTTGATGTAGAGCGGGTCGAAGAGCTCGGGGTGGTTGCCGAGCGCGTCGGCGAAGCCCACACCGCCGCGCACCGCCTCGCGGATCTGGCGCAGCACGGTGCTCAGGTACTTGTCGCTGACCTGGTTGATCACCGAGGTGATCGCGTCGATCAGGGGAATGCCGGCCTTGAGCAGGGTCGAGAGCAGGCGGGTGACCGAGACCATTTCCGCGCGGGCCGAGCCGAGGAAGAGCTTGTTGCCGAGGTCGCGGAAGGAGTAGGTGACCGAGCCGCCCGCGCCGTCGCCGACGCGGATCATGCCGCCCTCGTCGTCGCCGGCGCCGGCCTTCTTCCTGCGCTTGGCGGCGACCATTTCGGTCACGAAGAGCTTGCGGTTGCGCAGCTTCTCGCGCGCCTCGCGGGGCGAGCTGGCGTCGATGATCCCGGTGGTCTGCTCCCCCTTGCCGTCGAGCGCCTTGTAGTTGAAGACCGGCATGCGCGACCTAGCCCAGGTCCAGCTGGGTCACGCGCAGCACCTCTTCGACCGTCGACGAGCCGTCGACGATCTTGCGCGCGCCGTCCATGCGCAGGGTCTTGAGCCCGCGCTTGAGCGCGGCCTCCTTGATCTGGCTCGCGCCGGCGCGCAGGATCACCTGCTCGCGCACCTCCTCGATGATCGGGAGGATCTCGTAGATCGCGGTCCGGCCGACGTAGCCGGTCTCGATGCAGCGCTCGCAGCCCATGCCCAGGTAGATCAGCCCGTCGGCGAGGTCGTCGCGCTTGAGCCCGACCTCCATGAGCTCCTCGGTGGTCGGCTCGTACTCGCTGCGGCAGTCGGGGCAGATCACGCGGATCAGGCGCTGGGCGATCACGGCGATCACCGAGGAGGCCACGAGGTAGGGCTCGATCCCGATGTCGAGCAGGCGGGTGACCGAGCTCGCGGCGTCGTTGGTGTGCAAGGTCGAGAACACCAAGTGGCCGGTGAGCGCCGCCTGGATCGCGATCCGCGCGGTCTCGAGGTCGCGGATCTCGCCGACCATCATGACGTCGGGGTCCTGGCGCAGGAGCGCGCGCAGCCCGGAGTCGAAGGTCAGGCCGGCCTTCTCGTTGACCTGGATCTGGCTCACGCCCTGGAGCTGGTACTCGATCGGGTCCTCGATCGTGATGCAGTTGATCGCGTTCGAGTTGATCTTGCTCAGCCCGGCGTAGAGCGTGGTCGTCTTGCCCGAGCCGGTGGGGCCGGTGACCAGAATGATCCCGTGCTGGTAGTGAATGATCCGGTCGACGAGGCGGTAGTCGGCGACCGAGAGCCCAATGTCCTCGAGGCGGAACACCTTCGAGGTCTTGTCGAGCAGTCGGAGCACGATCCGCTCGCCGTAGGCGGTGGGCACGGAGTTGAAGCGAATGTCGATCTCGGTGTCGCCGATCTGACAGCTCGCGCGCCCGTCCTGGGCGCGGCGCCGCTCGGCGATGTCCATGGACGACATGACCTTCAGGCGCGAGAGCACCGCGTCCTGCAGGCGGCGGGGGATCGAGTCCTTGTCGTAGAGGATTCCGTCGATCCGGAAGCGCACCAGGAGGTGGTCTTCGAAGGGCTGGAAGTGAATGTCCGAGGCGCGCGAGCGGAAGCCGTTGCGAATGATCCCGTTGACCGCGCGAATGACCGGGCCCTTGTCCTGGTCGTTGAGCAGGTCCTCGTTGGCCTCGTCGTCTTCGAAGTTGATCGAGAGCTCTTCGTCGGCCTCGATCGCGGCGATCGCCGCGTCCATGTCTTGCCCGCGGCCCTGGTAGGCGCGGTTGAGCAGCGCCGTGATCTCGGCGCGGGTCGCGAGCACGGGCTGGACCTCGGTCTCGAGCTGCGTCGCGATCAGGTCCATGGAGTGGTAGTTGAAGGGCTCGCAGGTCGCGATCCGGTAGACGCCGTCTTCGTCGACGCCGAGGGCCACCAGGTTGTGCTGCCGCGCGAGGGAGAGCTCGACCGCCTCGACGAAGTCCTTGGGGACCTCGTAGCTGGCGAGCGAGCGCTCGAAGGGCCACAGCGTCTTGCGGTGGATCACCGTGAGCAGCTTCTCTTCGGAGACCCAGCCCTTGTCGCGAATGATGTGGTCGAAGCTCTGGCCGGTCTCGGTCTCGAGCGCCAGCGCGTCTTCGACCTGCTGCTCGGTGAGCGCGCCCTCGCGTACCAGTGCCTTGAGAATCCGCCGTCGCATGCTCTGCCGTCTCCGCCCCGGCGGCCCCAGGATACCCTCTAAGACGCGCCTGGGCCTGACGTTCGGTAGGACGAATCCGCGGCCCCGATGGTTTACTCGCGGCGCGACGACGAACCGTAAGTCATTGAGCTGCAGCACGCTGCTACTCCCCGCGGAGGGGGTCGGCGCTGCCGGTGCCGAACACGTCGAGGGCTTCGTCGACGAGGCTGCGGGTGGGGTCGCCCAGGCGCGAGTCGGGGATCAGGGGCGGGAGCCAGGCGTCGCGCTTGGCCATGGCGTGCACCTCGCGCCGGGCGCGGGCGGCGAACTCGACCTCGTCCTTGAACTCCGGGTCGGCCAGGATCGTGGGGCGCACGAAGACGTAGAGCCGGCGGGCGTCGCGGGTGCGGGTCCAGGTCTTGAACAGGTGGCCGAGGATCGGGAGGTCGCCGAGGAAGGGCACCTTGCGCTCCTCGACCGACTCGCTCTCCTGGGTCAGGCCGCCGAAGACGATGTAGCGGTTGTTGGGCACGGTCACGACGCCGCTGTAGTCGCGCGAGGACTTGGGCGGGGGCAAGCCCGCGCCGCCGCCGGCGGTGAAGGCCGAGAGGTTGAGGCTGATCTTGAGCGTCAGCGTGTCGTTGGCGTTGACCTGGGGGGTGACCTCGAGCGCGCTGCTCGCGTCGACGTAGGCGACCCCGGTGGCCTGGCCGCTGCCCTGGACGAAGTTGGTCGTCTGGTAGGGGATCTCGTCGGAGAAGCTGAAGCTGACCGGGGTGTTGTCGTTGGTCAGCGCGAAGGGGCGGTTGATCAGGCGCGTCTCGGAGTGGGTGGCCAGGGCCCGGGCCACGATCGGGATCCGGTCGAAGCTGTCCTTGGTCAGCGCGCCCACGAAGCCGAAGTTGCCGCCGCCCGAGAGCTCGCTGGGGATCCGCGTGACCCCGGTGCCCGCGGCGTTGGGCGCGAGGGCCGAGCCGCCGAAGCCGGTGGCCAGGATCGGGCGGATCGAGCCCTGGTGGGCGTCGGAGAGCCCGGTGAACTCCACACCGAGGGTCAGCGAGTCGGGCTCGGAGATCTCCCAGATCTGGATCTCGATCTGCACGCGCACCGGGTTGCGATCGAGCTGCCCGAGCAGCGAGAGGATCCGCTGCATGCGGTCTTCGGGGGCCTGGATCATGAGCACGTTGCGGCGCTCGTCGGCCACGATCCGGGTGTCGGCGAAGCTGAAGCGCGTCTCGTCGGGGATCACGACCTGGCTCGGCCCCTGGGGGAGGTCCTGGCCGTCGGGGGCCGCGGGCTCGGCGGCGTCGCCCCCGCCGAGGAGCTGCGCGAGCTTGCCGGCGAGGTAGGTCGCGTCGGCGGCCTGGGGCTCGTAGACCCGCAGGTTGTCGAGGGGGTCGGGCACGGGGCGGTCGATCCGGGCGATCACGTCGCTCACGAGCTGCATGTCGCCGCCGCCGGCGACCACGATCAGCTGGTTGGTGCGCGGCTCGGTGACCACCGTGGGCGAGCCCCCGGCGGCCGCTTGCTGGAGCTGCGGGTTCCCGCCCTGGCCGAAGGCGGTCAGGACCGCCGTGATCGCGGCCGCGGCCTCCTGGGCGGGGGCGAAGACCAGGGTGAACACGCGCATGTCGAGCCGGGGCCCGGGGACGTCGAGGGCCGCGATCAGGCGGCGGTAGTAGCGCACGCGGCTCGCGAGGTCGGTGATCACGATCAGCTCGGAGCCGGGCACGTAGAACGAGCCGTTGGCGCCGAAGCCGCGGTCGCGGTTGGCGAGGTTGCGCAGGGTGCCGAAGATCTGCGACGCGGCCCCGTGCTTGATCGGGAACACCGCGGTGACCACCGCGTCGTGCTCGGGGAGCGCCTCGCCCTCGCCCACGTAGCGGTAGGGCGGCGGCTCGGTCTGGGCCACCATGGGGGTGAGCTGGGCGCGCACGATCCAGGTGCCGCCGGGCGGCCGAGTCTCGACCACGGTGACCCCGTAGGTCGCCAGGATCTGCTTGGCCTCGCGCCAGCTCAGCTCGGCGTCGAGCCCGGTCAGGAAGCGCATGCGCACCGGGGTGCTGCGCAGCTCGGGGGAGTCGAAGGCCAGCGCGCCCAGCGCGCGCGCCCAGAGCGCGAGGAAGTCGGCCGGGTGCACCTCCTGCTCGGGGGTGTAGCTGAAGCGGAAGCGCACGGCGTCGAGGGTCTCGGCGGCCCGCGCGTCGCCGGGCTGCGGCACGGGCTCGGGCTCTTGCCCGCGCGCGACGGGGAGCGCGCACAGCGCGAGCAGCAGGTACAGGGACCGGGCGTGGGGGGAGCGCACGGGGACCTCCAGGGAGCGTGGCCTCGGGGACGCGGCGCGCGCCTCTGCCGTCAAGACGCGCGCCGCGCGCGCGGGTTCAGCCGGGGCCGCTGCGCGGAGTCCGCGGTTCGCGGCGGGTCAGCGCGCGATCTTCTGCAGCGCCTCCTTGGCCTGGCGCGCGAGGATCGGGTGCTCGCTCAGCTCACGGAGCAGCGGGACGGCGTCGGCGGCCTGGGGCCCGATCGCGCCGAGGGTCGTGATCACACCCTCCTGGGCCCCCACATACGCGGTCTTCGACTCGCCGAGCCGCTTCAAGAGCGCGATCAACTCGGGGCAGGCCGCCGCGGCGCGAGGGCCGAGGCCCTTCAGCGCCCGGGCCGCCGCGCCCGCGACCTCGAAGCGCTCGTCGCCGAGGAGCTCGGTCAGCGCGGGCAGCGCGACCTCGCTCACCCCGGGCGCGCCCAGCGCCTTGCCCACGGCCTCGAGCGCGCGCACGCGCTGCGTCAGCTCGCCTCCTCCGCGCCCGAGCGCGAGCGCGACCTCGACGAGCTGCCGGTTCTCTGGGCCCCCCTTGCCCGCGACACTCGCGAGGGCGAGCCAGAGCCGCTCGCGCGTCGTGGGCGAGACGTCACCCTGCGCCGCGTCCAGCAGCGCGGGGATCGCGCTCGAGGGCAGCCGCTGGCACACGAGGTCGTTCAGGCCCCCCGCCTGCTCCCTGCCGTCGGAGTTCAGCCACTCGACCAGCGCGGGCACCGCCGACGCCCCCATTTTGCAGAGCGGGTCGCTGATCCCGGTGGGGAGGGGCCGCTCGCGGTGCGCCGCGATCAGCGCCCGGCACAGCTCCTCGTCGGCGGGAGGGGTCGTGAGCACGAAGATCACCTTGTTGCGCGCGGCATCCGAGGGCGTGGCGAGCAGCTTCAAGGCGGCCCGCTTGACCTCGCCTGGAGCGGGGTCCGACTCGAAGACGACGCACAGCGCGTCGGCGATCGCGAGCTGCACCTCGGACGACGCCGAGTCGAGCGCGTCGCACAGGGCAGGGGTGGCCGCTGCGGCGCCGACGCGCGCCAGTCCCGCGCTCGCGCTCCGCGCCCGCGCTGCGTCCGAGCCGACGACCGCTGCGACGAGCTCGGGGACCGCGGGCGCAGCCTTGGGCCCCAGCGCCGCGAACGCTTCCAGGGCGCGCATTCCGGCCCGCATGCCGTCCTTGTCCTGCATGCGCTCCTGCAGGGAGAGCCCCTCGGGCCCGAGCAAGTCCTGGGTCCAGGCGCTCAGCGGGCGCCCTTCGTAGGCGACCTCGGAGGCTGGGGCAGGCGCCTCGGGGGCCTTGACGGCAGGTTCGGCCGCAGCCGACGCGGCAGACCCCTGGGTGGGGTCGCTGACCTGCGCTCGCTCCGCGGGGGCGGGATCGCTGGTGGGTGCGGTCCCGGACACCGACCCTGCCTTCGCGGGCGTGGCCTCTGGGTCAGACCCAGGACACCCCACCGTCGACGCGACCGCGATCGCGAGCAGGATTCCCCGAATGCTGGTCATGCTCTCCCCCTCAGGGGCAGCGTGACCCAGCTCAGTCCGACGCACAAGCAAACCAGCGCTCAGTCTGCGAGCCAGAGGCCGATCTGGAGCGCGTGCAGGCCGAGGCTCAGCAGCGCGAGCGCGATCCCCAGGACCGTCACGCGAGTCACCAGGTGGGGCCTGAGCTCCGCCGCGCGCCGCCAGGCGTGCAGCGAACGCACCAAGCACGTGGTCCCGCACACGATCGGGCCGCGGCCCTCGAGCCAGGCCTCGAGGGCGAGCTCGAGCTCGTGCGCCGAGGCGTAGCGCTCGGCCGGGTCCCGGGCCACTCCACGCGCACAGATCACGGCCAGGCCGCGGGGGACGCGCCCGTTTTGGGGGTCGCGAAAGGCGTCGGCGGAGGTCCGCGCCTCGGCCCGCACGAGGGTCACCAGCTGGGCAAGGGTCTCAGGCTGTTCGCCGAGGTAGTGCCGAAGGGTGAGGAGTTCGTAGAGCACGGCGCTCAAGGAATAGACGTCGCCGTCTGGCGTGGCGGCCCCCTTGAGCTGCTCCGGGGACATGTAGTACGGGGTGCCGACGATCGTCCCCTCGCGGGTCTTGGGCCGGTTCGGGTCGAGGGCCATGGCGGGCCAGGTCGCGGAGTCGCTGGGCGCCGAGGCCGGCTCGTCGACCAGGCGCGCGACCCCCCAGTCGACCAGGTAGACGTCGCCGGCGCGGCTGAGGACGACGTTCTCCGGCTTCACGTCGCGGTGAATCACGCCGCGCGAGTGCGCGAAGTGCAGGGTCTGGGCGAGGCGCTGCACGATCTGCACCCGGCGCTCGAAGCCGAAGTCTGCGTGGGCCTGCGGGTCGCCGGCCCGCAGGCGTTGGATCAGCTGGCCGAGGTCCTCGCTGTCTCGCACGAGGCGCATGACGAAGTGGAAGCCCCGCTCGGGGGTGTAGCCCAGGTCGTGGACGGGGAGGACGCCGCTGTGCTCGAGCTGGCCCGTGATCTGCACCTCGCGCAGGAAGCGCGCGACGCTCATGCCTCCGCCTGGCTTCAGCTGCTTGAGGGCGACCTCCCGGCCCAGGTCGCGGTCGAGGACGCGGCGCACGACCCCCATGCTCCCGCGCCCCAGCTCGGGGCCGTCGGAGTAGCGGCAGGCTTCCTTGGCCTCGAGGTGCGCGAGCAGGCTGGGCCGCTCTCCGAGCGGCCCCGTGGCCGGCTGCTCGGACGCGTCGAGGAGCTGCAGGGTCTCGGGCTCGAGCGAGAGGTGGATCTGGTAGGTGCCCGTCGACTCCATGCCGCTCCTCGCTCAGCGCGGATCCTGGAGAGCCGCAGGACGGTTGCCTACTCGTCTTCGTCGGTGCCGACGCCCCAGGTGGCCTGGGAGCGCACGGGGTCGGCGCTGCCGGTGCCGAAGACCTCGAGCGCTTCGTCCTGGAGCTCGAAGCCGGGGGCGCGGAGGTAGCTGTCGGGCACCACCGGGGGCAGCCACGCGTCGCGGCGCGCGTCGATGTGCACCACCTGGCGCAGGGTGTCGGCCAGGCGAGTCTCGGAGGAGAAGTTCGCCTCGCCGAAGATCGTGGGCCGAATGAAGATGTAGAGCTTGGCCTTGTTGGAGTTGATCGACCAGTTCTTGAACAGGTGCCCCAGGATCGGAATGTCGCCGAGGAAGGGGACCTTCGACTCCTGAATGTTCTCGGTCTCGCGCTCCAGCCCGCCGAACACCATGTAGCGGTTGTTGGGCATGGTGACCTCGCCCTCGTAGGTGCGCGAGTTGGTCCCCGGGGGCAGGCCGCCCACGGCGTCGCCGAAGGAGGTCAGCTCGAGGGTCACCTTGAGGGTCAGGTTGTCGGCCGAGTTCACCTGCGGCTCGATGTTGAGCTGGCTGCGCGCCTCGACGAACTCGACGCCGGTGGTGGTGTTCACGTTGTTGAACGACTGCGTCTGGTAGGGCACGCGGTCGATGATCGAGAAGGTCGCCGGGGTGTTGTCGTTGGTGATCGTGAACGGGCGCGTGATCAGGCGAGTCTCGGAGTGGGTCGCGAGCGCGCTGGCGATGATCGGGAGCTGGTCGAAGGTGTCCTTGGTCAGCACCGCGAGCACGCCGAAGGTGCCGCCGCCGCCGGTGGCGACCTGGTTCGGCACGCGGCTGAGGCCGATCGTGTCGCCGGCGGCGTTGGTCACCGGCTGGAACGAGGAGCCGCCGAAGCCGGTGGCCGCCGAGGGGCGGATCGAGCCGTCGTGGGCGTTGGTCAGGCTGGCGAGCTCGAAGCCGATCGAGAGGCTGTCGGGCTCGGAGACCTCCCACACCTGGGCCTCGATCAACACGCGCCTGCGCTTCTTGTCGAGCTGACCGAGCACGGCGAGGATCTCCTCGTAGGCGCGCTCTTCGGCCTGGATCAGGAGCGAGTTGGTGCGCTCGTCGGCCACGATCCGGGTGTCGACGTCGCCGACGCCGGCGGCCTCGGAGAGGGTCGCGACGCCGCCGCCGCCGGTGCTCCCGGTGATCGAGGAGTTGCCGGTGCGCACGGTGCCCGAGGCGCCGCCCGAGGAGCCGGAGGCCGAGGGGGCGGCCTGCCCGGTGAACAGCTCCTGGATCTTGCCGGCGAGGTACTCCGCGTCGGCGTCCTTGCACTTGTAGACGTGGAAGCGCCCGGTCGGCGGGGCCACGCGCACGTCGAGCTCGCTCTTGACGAGCTCGACCAGGCGCAGGTCGTCGGGGAAGGCCGCGACGATCAGTCGGTTCGAGCGCGGGTCCGAGATCACGGTCGGGGCCGCGGCTTGTCCGCCGGCGCCCTGGGGGTTGATCTGCACGCCCTGTCCGCCGCCGGCGCCGCTGCCGGCGAGGGCCTGGAGCACCGCGGTCAGGATCTGGGCCAGCTCGTCCACGGGCGCGTGTTGGATCTGGTAGATCTTCATCTCCTTGCGCGGGCCCTGCACGTCGAGCTCGGAGACCACGCGCGCGTAGTAGCGCACCCGGCTGGCGAGGTCGGAGATGATGATCACTTCTGGCCCGGGGACGTAGAGGCTGTTGGAGACGCGGCTGGTGTCGCGGGTCGCGAGCCCGCGGATCGTGGCGAAGATCGCGTTGCCGGCGCCGTACTTGATCTTGAACACCGCGGTCACGATCTCGTCGTGGTCGGGGATCTCGCCGCTGTCGATGTCGACGTAGCGCCAGGGCGGCGGCTCCTTCTGCCCAATGTTGCGCTTGGAGTGCGCGCGGATCACCCACGGCCCGTTGGGGGTCGGCTGGTCCTCGACGATCATGACCTCGTAGAAGTCGAGGATCTTCTTGGTCGCGCCCCAGCTCAGCTCGGTCTGCACGCCGGTCACGAACTTGATCTTGGCCTGGTCGACCTGCTGATCTTCGATCACCAGCGCGTTGAAGGTCTTGCCCCAGGCCGCGAGCAGCTCCGAGGCGCTGATCTCGCTGTCGGGGTTGAAGAAGAACTTGCGGGTGGCGTCGTCGCGCGGCTTGTCCTGGCTCCAGCCAGGGCAAGCGGCCGCGACGAGCGCGGCGGCGACCAGGAGGGGGTGAAGTCTCACAGCTCGAATCTCCCCAATGAGTTACGGCGCAGGGCGGGCATTCTACCGATCAAAGAGGGAGGACGACACACGCTCCCTGAGGTTCAGTGAGTTTTCGTGGGCCTCGGGGGCCGGCGCGGGGCTCGAGGGACCGCAGGCACAGCGTTTAGGAGCGGGCTGCGTCGGCTTTACTCATTGCTATGAGTAGGTTTAAAAAATTATCCCCAAATTCCTCAAGGGACCCGGGGGCGCAGCCGAAAAGGTAGACGGGAAGGCCTAGTGTCGGAAGTAACCAAGCTGTCTTACGTGCAACGCGGCTGGCTTCCAGGTGGCACCTCGGCACCCCCTGCAAAGGCGCAGGCAAACACTCGAGAGGAATTCAATGTCGAACATCAGCGAAGGTTTCAACGGTTCCGATAGCGGTCTCTTTCTCCTCGACCCCGAGGAGCGGGCTCTCCTGCGTGCCTGCGCAGAAGAAGCTCAACAACGGGAGCAAGAGGAGGAAGCGCACCGGAGGTTCCTGAAGCTCGCTCGCGAGCTCCCCGCCGTCCGGTTGGAGAAGGTCCTGCGGATCCGCCGCATGATCGCCGACGGCACCTACGTGACGTCTGAGCGACTCAACCAAGCAGCAGCCCGTCTCACCGAGGCATTGGCCTAACAGCCAGACCCTCCGAGACACCCTGCGCGGATCAAATCAAGCGGGCGGCAGGCCCTTGCCTGTCGCCCGTTTGATTTGATCCGCGTCGCCATGTACCGGGGAGGCGCGGGAGCCGAGCATGACCCAGGCCGACGACCCCTACCGAGCCCCGAGCGCCCGGACCCCCGCCGAGGTCCCGGCGAAGCAAGGAGAGCAGGAGCCGCCCTCGACGGCCTTCAAGAGCGGGCGCGCCCTGTTCGCGCTGGGCTTGGTCCAGGCCGCCATTCCGCTCGTGTTCGACCACTACGACGCGCTCGGGACCTTCGCGCCCATGGGGGTGTGCCTCGGCGGCGGGGCCTTGCTCATGTTCGTGGGGCGACGCAGGGCCGACCCCTGAGGCCCACCGCGGGCGCGGCCTACTCGACCTCGGCCCGCACCGCCTCGACGAGCTCGCGCCAGCCGGCCTGGAGGGCGACGCCGACCTGGGGGTCGACGCCGGCGTAGGCCAGCTTGGCGACCTCGAGCAGCGCGTCGAGCGGGTCCAAGAACGCGCCCAGGGGTCGACGGGGCGCGAGCTCGTTGTCGACCTGGACCCGGAGGGCGGCGTCGATCAGGGCGTCGAGCTGCTCGCGGGTCAGGGGGTCCGTGAGCTCGAGCTGGCCCAGGGCCGCGCAGCTGGCCGCCAGCTCGGGGTCGAGCACCGTGAACGACCCGACCCAGGCCTGGCAGTCGTCGAGCAGCTTCTGCACCCGGGCGAGGTCGGCGGCGCCGAAGGCCGGGGCGAGGGGCAGCAGGGCGTGCGCCCGGCCGGCGAGCTGGGGGAGCACGCGCCGAACCCGGGTGTGGGTCGACTCGCGGGCGCCCGCGCGCGCGGCGTCGAGCGCGGGCTC
>JAGQRJ010000569.1 GCA_020425635.1 Planctomycetota bacterium
CAGGCGGAGCGGGGGGCGGGGGACCTGCTGCGAGGCATCTGCAGGGAGTGTCGTTCCTGGTCCAGGGCACGGTCGCGCTCGCCCGCCAGCAGGAACGACGCGAGCGAAGCCGCCGAGCAGCAGGTGCCCCGCCCCCCGCGGAGCCGCTGCCCGCGCGCTACGCCCCACATGGCGCGGAGCTCCGACACCGACACCGAAACCGACTCCGACTCCGACTCCGAAACCGACGCCGAGTCCGAGGCCGGCACCGACACCGAGGCCCGAAGGCCGAACCCCGGACACACGAAAACGACGCGAGCCACCGCATGCGCGGTGGCTCTCGGTCCAACCCAAACGTCGTTCGCTGAGCGCTCGCTACTCGAGGTTGAGCGCGCTGCGGATCACGTAGCCGACGACGGGCTCGCTCTGCTGGATCTTGATCCAGCCGCCCTTGGCGCCGACGGCCTGCAGCTCCTGGCCGCCGAGGACGTAGCAGGCGACGTTGTCGCCCATGCTCGGGGTCTCACGGAGCTTGAGGTGGCTGGGGACGACGCGGAAGGTGCGGACCTTCCCGGCGCTGCCGGTGGGCTCGAGGAAGCGGTTGTAGACGTAGCCGGTCGGCGGGGCGAGCTCGACCTTGACCCAGGTGCCGTTGTCTTCGAGGACCTTGACGCTCTCGCCGTGGAGGGCGACGAGGAGGGCGGGCGAGCGGCCGCTGGGCTCGCTGCGGACGTTGAGCTCGGTGGCGATCACCATGGCGGTGCGGGCCACGGGCTCGCCGAGGTCGATGTCGACCTGGGGGGTCTGGATCGGGGCCTCGGGCTCGACGGCGGTGAGGGTCGGGTCCTCGGCCGGGGGGAGCTGCTGGCCGGCGTTGGGGTCGAGGGTCACCTCGACCTCGTCGCCGTTGGCGGCGTCGACCAGGTCGTCGAGGTCCGAGCTGGGGCCGCTCAGCTCGACGCCGAGGGCCTCCTCGAGGCTGCCCTGGACGGCGTCGGGGGTGGCTTCGACCGGCGGGCTCTGCTGGGGGTCCTCGACGGTGGCGCCGACGCTCTGCAGCGCGCCTTCGAGGCCGCTCTGGACCTCCTCGGGGGTCGCGGGGACGTCGACGATCGCGGGCGGGTTCGGGTCTTGGCTGCGGGGCGGGGCGATCTCGCCGAAGGAGACCTTGCGCAGCGGGATCCAGCCGGTGATCCCGTTGCCTTCGCGCTGGGTCACGGTGGAGCGCACGAGGAGGATGTCCGGGCCGACCATGTCGTTGAGCGACGCGCGCCAGACGCCGGGCTTGACGATCTTGTTGGCGGCGTCGCGCTCGGCGCGGCGGTAGGCCGCGATGTCGAACACGAACACCTCGGTGCCGGGCTCGAGGGTGTGGCGCTCGCTGTAGGTCGCGACGCCGCGGGCGTCGACCGTGCGCTCGTTGAGGTAGGCGGTCTCGCTGGGGGTGCCGTCCTTGCTGGTGGCGACGATGATCCGCGCGCTGGCGCCGGAGAACACGAGCTCGCTGGTGCCGGGGAACACCCAGCCGCGCGCGTTGATCATCTTGTCGACGATCCGCTCGCTCACGCCCTCGGGCAGGCCCACCACCTTGAGGCGCTGGGTGTCGTTGATCAGCTCGAGGCCGTCGCCGCTCTTGCGCACGACGCCGCGCCCGGTCCAGCCCCGAGGCGAGACGGCGTTGATCACGCGGGCTTCGCCGCGGCCGGTCTCCTCGACGACGAGCTCGACCTCGCGGCCGGCGAGGACCGAGAGCGGGAGCTTGTCGTTGGCGCTCAGCCGGTAGCGCTTGAGGCGCAGGTCGATCTCGTCGTGGTCGCGCTTGACCTGCAGCACGCCCTTGACGGTCTTGGTGGTGGATTCTTGCTCGGGCGCCTCGTCGAGGACCTCGTCGGCCTCGGCGACGTCGGGGAGCTCGGTCTGCTCGCTGGGCACGCCCTGCTGCGGCGGGTTGGCCGGGGCGGGGTCGGGACCGCCTGCGAGGGCCAGGTTCGCAGCGGCGATCAGCGCCAGCAGCGTGGTTGAAGTGCGGGTCATGCTCGTCCCTCCTCGGGTCTCTCCCTACTCGGGGGTCCCGTAAGCCAAGGACATGCCAAGCACAACTCGCTAGATTTCGGACTTATTGCAGGGGGGCGGTGAACCTGACACGTATTTGCGCCACACCTGGAGAACGATGGTCTATAACAGCGGAATGCAGGGACGATTCCTGGTCTTCGAGGGCCCCGACGGCGCCGGTAAGTCCAGTCAACTGGAGCGTCTGGCGCAGCGGGTGGAGGGCCTTGGGCGGGAGGTCGTGCGCCTCGTCGAGCCGACCCACGGGCCGATCGGGAGCGAGATCCGGCGCCGGGCCCAGCAGGGTCCGCCGTTGAGCGCTCAGGAAGAGCTCGACCTGTTCGTGGAGGACCGCCGGGGGAACGTGCGCGACGCGATCGAGCCCGCCCTCGCCCGGGGGGCGGTGGTGATCCAGGACCGCTACTTCTACTCGACCGCGGCCTATCAGGCGGCGCGCGACGAGCTCGGCCTGAGCCCCGCCGAGGTGCTCGAGCTGCACGCCTGGGCGCCCCGGCCGGACCGGGTGCTGCTGCTCGACCTGCCCACCGAGGTCGGGCTGGCGCGGGTGGCCGAGCGCGGCGCGGGCGACGCCTTCGAGCGCGAGGATCGCCAGCGCAAGGTCCGCGAGCACTTCCTCGCCATGGCCGAGGGCGACCCCGCGTTCCGCCGGGTCGACGCGAGCCGGCCCCGCGACGCGGTGGCCGCCGCGGTGTGGGCGGAGGTCGCGGACCTGTTCGGGGAGGAGGACGCGTGACCCGCCGCGGCGCGCTGGCCCTGGGCTGCGGCGCCCTCGCGTGGGCGCTCGCGGGCTGCCCCAGCTCGGCCCCGGCGCGGCCGCAGGTGGTCGTCTACTGCTCCCTCGACCGGCTCTACGCCCAGCCGGTGCTCGAGCGCCTGGGGGCCGAGCTCGGGCTGGAGGTGCTCGCGAAGTACGACGGGGAGGCGACGAAGACCACCGGCCTCGTCGCCGCGATCCGCGCCGAAGCCAACGCGCCGCGCGCGGACGTGTTCTGGAACAACGAGGTCAGCCAGACCGTGGCCCTCGCGCAGGAGGGCGCGCTGGAGCCCTACGCCAGCCCCAACGCCGAGGGGCTCCCGGCCTACGCCCGCGACCCCGAGCAGCGCTGGACCGGGTTCGCGGCCCGGGCGCGGGTCTTGCTCGTGAACACGGAGCTCGTGGCCGAGGAGGAGACGCCGCGCTCCCTCGCCGCGCTCTCGGACCCGCGCTGGCGCGGGCGGTGCGGGATCGCCAAGCCCCTGTTCGGGACCACCGCGACCCAGGTCGCGGCGCGCTACGCGGCCGACCCCGCCGCCTGCGAGGCCTGGCTCCAGAGCCTGCGCGCGAACCAGGTCGTGGTGTGCGCGGGCAACTCCGACGTCAAGGATCGGGTCGCCCAGGGCGAGCTCTGCTTCGGGCTCACCGACACCGACGACGCGAACCTCGCCGTGCTCGCCGGCGCGCCGGTGCGCGTGGTGTTCCCCGATCAGGGGCCCGACGAGGCGGGGACCTTGCTGATCCCCAACGCGCTGGCCCTGGTCCGCGGGGCGCCGCACCCCGCGGCCGCCAAGCGCCTGATCGACGCGCTGCTGACCCCCGAGGTCGAGGCCAGCCTGGCGGCCTCGCGCTCGGCGCAGGTCCCGCTGCGGACCCGCACGGCTCGCCCCGCCTGGATCCCCGACGACCTGCGCGTCACGCCCGTCGACTGGGTCGCGACGGGAGCGGCCTTCGGCCCGGCGAGCGCGCTGGTCAAGACACAGCTCCTGGGCCAGTAGGGCCGTGCTGCGCCGGGTCGACCTCGCCCCCTGGGCGCTGCTGCTCGCCGTGGCCTGCGCGGGCTGGGCCTGGCCCAGCCCCACCACGACGACCCTCGCGGTGGCGGCGCTGGCGGCCAGCGCCGCGGCCCTGGGCGGCGTGCTCTGGGCGAGCTGCGTCGCGGG
>JAGQRJ010000570.1 GCA_020425635.1 Planctomycetota bacterium
AAGGCCAAGGCGACCAAGGCCAAGGCGACCAAGGCCAAGGCGACCAAGGCCAAGGCGACCAAGGCCAAGGCGACCAAGGCCAAGGCGACCAAGGCCAAGGCGACCAAGGCCAAGGCGACCAAGGCCAAGGCGACCAAGGCAAAGGCCGCGAAGGCCAAGCTGTTTCGCTTCGAGGGGTCCGCCGAGCCGCGGGCGCGTTACGGGGAGCGGATCAACGCCTGGCCGTGCTGGGGTCGTGCGCCCTCTCGCGCGAGCGCCATGCGCGAGCCCTTCGCGCCCCCGGTCGAGGTCCGCTGGACGCGGAAGCTCTCGGCGCCCGCGGCGACGTCACCGGCGGTTGGCGGCGACGGGGTGCTCTACGTCGCTGACGGCGACGGCCGCCTCGAGGCCTACGACGTCGAGACGGGCGAGCCGCGCTACACGCTGCAGACCGACCCCGTCCGCGAGGCGAGCCCAGCCTGGCCCCTCGTGGCCCAGGGGCTGGTGCCGATCGACCGGGTGCCCGTGAGCTCGACCCCAGCGGTGTCGCACAACCACGTGCTGTTCGGCGACGCCGAGGGGATCTTCTACTGCGTGCGCCGCGGGGTGGGCGAGGTGCTGTGGCGCAAGGCGAGCTCGCTGAGCATGGCGGGGCGCGGAGGGGTGGCCTACCCCGCGCCGCTGATCTTCGACGACCACGTGTTCGCCGCGGACGCCGACGGCAACCTCTACGCCGCGGCCACGCGCAACGGCCGCCCGGCGTTCCGCACCTCGGTGCGGGGCCGTCCCACGGCGCCTCTGGCCCTGGCGGCGAGCCGGGCGCTGATCTTGCTCGCCTGCGATCCGCTCTTCCCTGGCGAGCCACGCGAGCTGCTCGCCCTCGACGCCTGGCAAGGCGACCCGCGCTGGAAGCTCGAGCTCCCTGGCCGGGTGCACGCGGTCGCCTGCGGGCGCGACTTCGCGCTCTGCGCCGGCGACGGCGGCCTGAGCGCGGTGCGCCTCGACGACGGCGTGCTGGCGTGGTCGCTCGACGCGCCGCGGGGCCTGGCGTTGAGCCTCGCGGGCTCGCGGGGCTTCGTCGGGACCCCCGAGGGGGTGGTCGGGGTCGACCTCGGCGCGGGCGAGGTGCTCTGGGACCAGGCGCTGGGCGCGGTGCACGGGGTGGCCTGCGCTGGAGAGGTCGTATGGGCGGCGGGTGTCGAGGGGCTCATGGCCCTCGAGGCCGCGAGCGGGAAGGTGCTCGCGAAGCCTCGGCTGCCCGGGGCGCCGGTCGGGCAGCCGGTGTTCGCGGCGGGGCTGCTCGTGGTCGCCACCGACGCCAGGGAGCTGCGCGCCTTCGCGCCCCGTGGCTGATCTGCGGGCCTGGGTCGAGCGCTGTGAAGCCGGCGAGGGCGAGCTCCTCGCGCGCGAAGGCTCCGCCGTGTGGCGCCTGGCGACGGGCGACGGCGACGTGGTCGTCAAGCGCTTCCCGTCTCCCGCGGGGCTCGGCGCGCGGGTCGCGCGCCGCCTCGGGCGTCGCCGGGCGGCGCGCGCCGACGCCGCGGCCCGCGACCTGGCGGCCGCGGGCATCCCGGTGCCCGAGCCGCTGGGGTGGGTCGAGGTCGGCGGCGTCGACTACCTGGTGGCGCGCTTCGTCGACTCGATCGTCCCGATCGTGCGGCTCCGCGCGCGCATGGCCCAGGCTGCCGGGACCTTCGTGGGCAAGCTCCACGCCGCGGGGTTCCTCCACGGCGACCTGCAGCTCAAGAACGTGCTGCGCACCGTCGACAGCTGGATCCTGATCGACCACGACCGGGTCAGGCGGAGCCGCCGTCTGGCGTCCCGGGCCGCGCGGGCCGGCGAGCTCGCGACCCTGTTTCGCAGCGCCAACGTTCACGAGCCCGGTGCGCTGCGCCACGCGGTGTGGGGCCATTTCCTGCGCGGCTACTGCCGCGAGACCCAGGAGTGGGAGCCCAAACAGCGCAAGGCGCTGACCCGCGCCGTGCTGGCCCAGATCGGCTGAGGCGGGGCACCCGAGGTCAGCGGGCCTCGGCGGGAGCGCCGACCTCCGGCGCCTCGCGCAGGATCCCCTGGACCTCCTCGGCTCGTGCGAGGAGCGCCTTGATCACGAGCATGCGCTGGCTGCTGCTGAGGGAGATCAGCCTGACCTCGGGCAGCTCGACGGGGAGCGCGGTGTTGCCGCCGCTGAGGTCTACGCTCGCCGTGCGGCTGGCCTTGGCCTCGGCGAGCGCCGTCTTGACCTCTTGCTGCAGGTGCAGCACGAGGGCCTCGACCTGCCGCAGGGCACGGCGGTCTGCGAGCGCGCCCAGGTGGCCCAGGGCGCGGTAGCGCGAGCGGGCGCTGAGGCCGTCGTCGCGCATGACCGAGACGTAGGCCTCCCGCGCGCGCTCGGGGTCGAGCTGGGCCGCCGCGGCGTGCGCGGCGTCCCGAGCCTCGCGCCGGTCGCCGCCGATCGCCACCTGCAGCAGCGGGTCCACGGCCTCGGCCTCGGTGAGGACCTGGAGCGCGAGCTCGAGGGAGACCCCGTCGTCCGCGGCGCTCTGCGCGGCCTGCAGTCGAGCGCTGCGCTCGAAGGCCGAGAACGCCTCCCAGGCCTTGGTGCGCGCCGCCTCGGAGCCCTTGCTCGCTCGCTTCAACCAGCTGCGCGCGTGCCCCGCGCGCTGCTTTGCGAGGCGCTGGCCGAGGTGCGCCGCCCGCCGACGCGTGCTCTCGCTCACCCCCTCGGTGCTCGGAGCCCAGCTCCGAACCTCGTCGCGCGGGAACCGCTCTTCGCCCTCGCGGGTGAGCACGTGCAGGGCCTCGCTGGTCTCGCCGATCACCGCCCCCACGAGGGTCTCGCCGGAGGTGAGCTCGACGGTGTCGGCGAAGAGGGGGCTCAGCGCGATGGCGAGCGCGAGGGAGACGACGTGGCAGGTGCGCATCAGAGACCTCGCCCGGGAGGGGCCTGGCGCGTGGTTCCCCGACGGGTGCTGCGCGCGGACACGCCGGAAATCGCGGGCCAGGCCCTTAGAATACCTCGCGCTGAGGAGGGCTGAGTGGAGTTTACGTGCAGCGATCGGGTGACCCACCCCGCGGAGGTCGTGCATTCGTTGTTGCGGGACGACATGACCAAGATCCTGCCCTACCTGCCCGACGTCGACGCGATCGAGGTCCTGACCCGGGAGGACGAAGCGACCGGGGTGCGAATCGTGAACCTTTGGCGCGCCAGTGAAGGCGCGGTGCCCCGGGTGGCGCAGGCCTTCCTCAAGCCGGAGATGCTCACGTGGAAGGACCACGCCCTCTGGCTGCACGAGGCGCGCAAGGCGCAGTGGCGGCTGGAGCCCAACGTGGGCGGGGACCTCTTCGACTGCAACGGGAGCACGACGGTGACCCCCGACGGGGACGGCGCCTGCCGGATCGACGTCGCGGGCGCGCTCAACGTCTATCCGGAGCGGGTGAAGGGGGTCCCGCGCTTGTTGGCCGGCAAGATGCGCAGCACCGTCGAGTCCTTCGTGGTGCGCATGATCGTGCCCAACATGGAGACCATGGCGCGCGGAGTGCAGGGTTACCTCGACGACCAGAGCCAGCAGGGGTAGTGCAGGAGCCCGTCGAGCCGGCTGAGGAGTCGAGGGTCGAAGCCCGCCTGGCCG
This sequence comes from Planctomycetota bacterium, assembly GCA_020425635.1. Taxonomy (GTDB): domain Bacteria; phylum Planctomycetota; class J058; order J058; family J058; genus JAGQRJ01. Next base: position 3,609 of record JAGQRJ010000570.1, read on the forward strand.
CGTGTTGGGTCCTGCTCCTCGGGGCGGCGACCCTCGCGCTGCGGGAGCACCCCGCGCGGGCCCTCTACGGGGTGCTGTGGCTCGGCGCGGCGGCGTTTCCGGTGCTCTGGACCGTCACGCGGGGTGACGCGCAGAGCGTGCTCCAGCGCGCGCGGGAGGGGGCGTGCGGCGCCCTGGTCGCGGCGCCCCTGGTGGCCTTGCTCTGGCCCTGGTCCCCCGTCTCGAGCGAGGTCCTCGGCGGGTGCGCCCTGGGCGTCCTGAGCAGCTGGCTCGCGGTGGGCCTGTGGCTCAGCGGGGGGGCGCCAGAGGAGGGGCGGGGTGTCCGGACGGCTTGGGCGCTGGGCCTGGCTGCGGGGGTCCCGCTGGGCCTGCGCGTGCTGAGCGAGTCCTTTGGCTGGGAGCGCCGCACCTGGGCGAGCGCCGCGGACGCGCTCCGCGGCGCGTGGTCGGGGCCGGTCGAGGTCGGGGATTGGGCCGTGAGCTGGCTCCCGTGGCTGGTGGTCGGCGGCGGCGGGTGGCTGCTGCGGCGACGGCTGACCCGGCGTGCGGGCGTGGCGCTCTGCGTCCTCGCCGCGGGCGTCGCCGCAGGGCAAGACGCGGACGCCCGGCTCGTGTTCGGAGGCTGGTCACGTCCGGGCGAGCCCGTGCCGGTGTGGGTGCGCGCGGACCCGAACGCGCCCGGTTGGCCCGGGGTCAAGGTCGCGGGCGCGCGCAGCCTGCGCGCGCCTCGAGCGGGGGCGCTCGCGCTGGAAGGTCCTCCTGCGCCGAGCGACCTGGTGCGCCTGGAGGTGGGCTACGAGACGACAGGCGCGGGGTGGAAGGGGCGCACCCTGCCCGAGTCGCTGCGCGCGGTGCCGACCGGGTCGCTCTTGATCGGAGCGCTGGGAGGCGCTCCTCCGGCAGGTGCGTTCCCCCCGGGGCCCCTGATCGCGCTGCTGCCACGCGACGTCCCGCTCCTCGCGCGCGCGGGCCAGGCCTTGGACGTCCTGTGGGTGGCTCCCGGGGCGCTGCGCGAGGGCTGGATCGCGCCGCTCGAGGCCTGGGCCTCCTGCGGCGGAACCCTGGTGCTCGGGGACGCGGGCGAGGCCGCGAACTTCGGCTTGCCCGCGCAGCCTGGGGGCCGCACGGTGGGGGCAGGCTGGATCGTGTTCGCGCCGACCAAGCCCCGGGGACTGGCGTGGTCGGCCCTGAGCGCACGGCTCAACACCCGGGCACGGCGCCAGGCGACCGTGGAGGCGCTTCAGGGCCGCGCCGCTCCGGGCATGCCCGCCTCGGTCACGCGCTGGCTGGTGCTGGTCGCGCTGGCCTGGGTGCTGACGGTGCTCGCCGTCGTGCGCTGGGCCCCCCGTTCGCTGGCGGCGCTGGCGGTCGCGAGCCTCTCGGCCTGGACCGCGATCGGTTGGGGAGGGGCGCGCTACGCCGGGCCCCGCGTCCGCAGCGCCCAGGTCCTGGAGGCCTGCGCGGGCAGCGACGTCGCCCGCCGACTCGAGGTCCTGAGCGTCTACGGCCCCCGGCCCAGTGAAGCCAGCTTCGACCTCGGCCCGGGGAACCCGCCCTACCCCCTTCATCGCCGCGCCCTCGAGGCCTGGCGTCACCCGCTGACGGTGCGGAGCTCGCCGGAGGGGAGTCGGGTCACCTGCCGCACGTCGCCCGCGGGGACGAGCCTGGCCCGGCTCGAGGCGGTGCGCCTGGGGGGAGCGATCTCCGTGACTCGCGGGAGCGCAGGAAATCGCCTGCGATTGGCGAACCAGGCCGGGCTCGACCTGGAGGGGGTGTTCGTGCTCTTCCGCGGCGCCGCGTATCGCGTCGGGGACCTCGCTCAGGGGCGCCAGGTCGAGTTCGACCTGCAGCAGGCAGCGCAGCGCTTCGACCGTTGGCGGCTGCGCACGCTCAGCCCGCGCGACGCGAGCCTGCTGCGCGCGGTGGTCTATGGGCGAGAGCTCGACCGGGAGCTGGTGGTCGTCGGCTGGACCCGCGGCAGCGCGGCGAGCGCGCCGCCCGAGGCCGCCTGGGTCGAGCAGGAGCGGACCCTGGTCCTGGTGCGGGCCGTGGGCCCCTGAGGCGACCTCCCTCCGCAGCTCCGCACCCCTTCGGGTGAGACCTTGCGGGCGGGCTAGCGCGGCGCGGCGGGCTCCGTGCGCAGCATGAAGGAGACGTCGTCCCAGCGCAGGCTCAGGTGGGCGCAGGTCTCCAGCGCCGGGCCTTCGCGCAGGAAGCGCTCCCAGTCCGCGAGCTTGTCGGCGACCGAGCGTTGCCAGCCGGGGCTGCTCGGGGCGCGGCCCCAGTCGATCCGGGTGTCGCCGACCTCGAGCACGACTTCGCTGCCCAGGGGGTCGGCGCCGCCGAGGTTCGAGACGTCGACGCGGTCGGGCTTCACGGTGGCGTCTTCGGTGGCGCGGAGGACCTCGATCGCGGCGCGCAAGGCCTCGAGGCGTGCCTCCGGGCGCTCGGGGCCAGGGACGCCGAGCACGGCCGGGAGCGCGGCGGGGTCTTCGACGTAACGCGACGAGATCACCGCGCCGTCGCGGGTCAGCACCGGCGCGTGAGGCTCGGCGCCGAGGCGAGCCAAGGGCTTGCGAACCCGGAGCGTGAAGCGCAGCTCGTGTTCTCCCTCGAGGCGCAGGTCGCGGACCTCGCGCACCCAGGGGAGCTGGCTGAGGGTCCCGTGCAGGTAGGGCACGAGGCGCTCGTCGAAGGCCTGGGGGTGCAGCGGCAGGGGCAGGCGCTCGAGGTCGCGCGCGCTCTCGGCGCTGAGGCCCTCGGGGGTGTTCGCGACCTGCACGCAGTCGCGGCGCAGGCAGAACTCGTCGCGGGCTTCGACCGCGGCGCGGACCTCGCCGCTGGCGAGGCCGAAGGCGATGGTCACGCCGGCCCAGGCGAGGCTCCGACGGCCGCGGCGGGTGGTCGCGAACCACGCGGCGCGGCGCAGCGACCAGGCGGCGACCCTGGCCCAGCGCGGGGTGTCGCCCGGAGTGGGGTCGGGGCGGGTCACGCGCGGGCTCCGATCGCCATGCGGCAGAGGGTGTCCACGAGGTCGGAGAAGCTCAGGCCCACGGCTTCGGCGCCCTTGGGCAGCAGCGAGGTCGGCGTCATGCCGGGGATCGTGTTCACCTCGAGCACCACGAGGCGCTCGCCGCGGGGGTCGTAGCGCAGGTCGACCCGGCTCACGTCGCTGCAGCCGAGGGCGGAGTGCGCGAGCAGCGAGATCTCCTGGGCGCGGGCGCGGACGTCGAAGGGGATCGACTCGGGGTCGACCTTGTAGTGAGTGCCGGCGCTGGGGTCGTACTTCGCCTGGAAGTCGTAGGTTCCCAGGCGCGGCACGGGCTCGACGATCGGGAGCGCGCGCTCGCCGAGGATGCCGCAGGTCAGCTCGTGCCCGGGGACGAACTCTTCGATCAGCTGGGGCTGCGCGTAGCGCGCGTTCTCGGCCAGCGCGCGCTCGAGCTGGCCGCGACCGTTGCAGATCCGCACGCCGACGCTCGAGCCCATGCGAACGGGCTTGACCACGGTCATGCCCTTGGGGGCCGTGCGCAGCGCGTGGCTCAGGTCGCGCGGCGTGGCGGGGAAGGGGAGCACGGCGTGCTCGGCGAGGGGCACCCCCGCGCGCTGGAGCACGAGCTTGGTGCGCAGCTTGTCGAAGGCGGTGGCGCTGGCCTGGGGGCCCGAGCCGGTGTAGGCGAAGCCGCGCTCGGCGAGGGCGCGCTGGACGCGGCCGTCCTCGCCGTATTCGCCGTGGAGCGCGATGAACACCACGTCGGCCTCGCGGGGCAGGCTGTCGAGGGCGGCGGGGTCGTCGGTGTCGATCACCCAGTTCTCGACCCGGTGGCCGACGTCTTCGAGGGCCTGGGCGACCTCGCGCCCGGAGGTCAGGGAGACGACGCGCTCGGGCCCCACGCCGCCGGAGAGCACGACGACGAACAGGGGCGAGGGGTCGAAGGGGAGGGGCGAGGCGTTGCGGCGGCGGCGAGCGGTGGACAGCACATGCGGCTCCTAGGCGATCAGCCGGACTTCGGTTTGGAGGGTCAGCCCGTGAGCGCGGCGGACGCGCTCGCGGACGTCGTTCATGAGGGCCACGACGTCTTTCCAGTCGGCCTGGCCCGCGTTGACGATGAAGTTCCCGTGCAGGGGACTGACCTGCGCGTCACCGCGGCTGAGGCCCTTGAGCCCCAGGCGGTCGATCAGGCGACCCGCGCTCTCCCCGGTCGGGTTGCGGAAGGTGCAGCCCGCGGAGCGCGAGGTGACGGGCTGAACCTCGGCCTTGCGGCGGGTCCAGTCTTGACGGATCTGGCGCAGCTCCGTGCGGTTGGCAGGCACGAGCTCGAGCTCGACGTCGAGGATCAGCGCGCCCTTGAGCCCCGAGTGGCGATAGCGCAGGCCGAGCTCTTGCTTGGAGCGCCAATAGATCCGGCCGTCGGCCTCGAGCACGCGCACGCGGCGCACGCGGTCGCCCACGGTGGGGGCGCCGAGCCCGCCGCCGGCGTTGCCGAACACTGCCCCACCGAGGGTCCCGGGGATCCCGGCGAACTCGGCCAGCCCGCCGAGGCCTGCGCGCTCGGCCGCGCGGATCGTCCCCTGAAGGCTCTGTCCGGCCGGCGCGCGCAGGGTGCGCCCGCGGACCTCGAGCCCGCGCAGGTTCTTGGTCAAGAGCACCGCGCCGTCGAAGCGGTCGGTGGCGAAGAGCACGTTCGAGCCCCCCCCCAGCGGCAGCAGGGGCACCCCGCGGCTCATGAACGCGCGCGCCACGTGGATCGCCTCGGCGGTGCTGCGCGGGGCGCAAAAGAAGCGGGCGTGACCCCCGGCCTTGAGCGTGCAGTGCGGGCCCAGGGGCTCGTCCAGGCGCAAGCGGCCGCCGAGCGCCCGCTCGAGGCTGCGCTCGAGGGCCAGGGGCCGCGGGTAGACCCACGACGCCGCGCGGCTGGTGACCACGGCCGGCGCCCGCTCCTGGAGGGCCGCCGCGACCTCGCGCGCTGCGAGGGTGATCTGCCCGGCGCCCAGGAACAAGGCCACGTCGCCGGCCTCGAGCAGGCCGAGGGCCGCGTGCGAGACCTCGGAGGGGGCCCCGACCGCGCGCGCCTCGGTGGCGGGGTCCTCGCGGGCCACGGCCTGGGCGAGGTCGGCCGAGCAGACGGCGTCGACGTCCTCGGCGCGGTCGCGGCAGACGTAGACGTCGGCGAGCAAGACTCGATCCGCCGCGGAGAGCGCGTGGGCGAACTCCTGAAACAGCGACCGGGTGCGGTTGGCCTGGTGGGGCTCGAAGCACACCACCACCCGGCGGTGCGGGTAGCGCTGACGCGCGGCCTCGATCACCGCGCGCACCGCGGTGGGGTGGTGCGCGTAGTCGTCGACGATCACCACGTCGGGTCCTGGGCGCACGACCTCGAAGCGGCGGCGCACGCCGCGGAAGGCCTCGACCGCCCGCGCCGCGTCGGCCGGCGCGACCCCCAGGCGGATCGCCGCCGAGATCGCGGCGAGGGCGTTGCTCACGTTGTGCAGCCCGGGGACCCGCAGGCGGACCGTCGCGACGACCTGGCCCTCGACCACGAGCTCGAAGGAAGGCAACCCGCTCACGACTTGCACGTCCTGGGCGCGGACCTGAGCGTCTCGCTCGACCGCGAAGGTCTCGACCCGCACGTCGGGCCGCGCCTGGCGGGTGGCCTCGGCCACCCGCAGCGCGTGGGGCCAGTCTGCGGAGACGAGGAGCGTGCCGCCCTCCTGGATCCGGGTCGCGAAGTCGACGAAGGCGTCGACGATCTCGTCGATCCCACCCTGGTAGCAGTCGAAGTGGTCCTCCTCGACGTTGAGGATCAGCGCCAGGCTCGGGACGTAGTGGCGGAAGGAGCGGTCGAACTCGCAGGCCTCGAACACGAAGGCGTCGCCGCCGGCGATCCGCGCCTGCACGTCGAGGTCGAGGGGCACGCCCCCGACCACGTAGCTCGGGTCTTGCCCGCAGCGGTCGAGGAGGAAGGAGAGCATGGAGGTCGTGGTCGTCTTCCCGTGGGTCCCGGCCACGGCCACCCCGCGGCGCGCCGCCACGAAGGCCCCGAGGGCCTCGGCGTACTTCACGACCGGGACGCCGCGGGCCTGGGCCGCGGCGAGCTCGGGGTGGTCGGCGGGGAGCGCCGCCGTGGCGACGAACACGTCGCAGGGCTCGTTGAGGTTCTCGGCGCGCTGCTCGGTGGCGACCTGCACCCCGGCGGCCTCGAGGTCGCGGGTCGCGGCGGAGGCGCGGCGGTCGGAGCCGCGGACGCGGTGCCCGAGGTCGCGGGCGAGGCGCGCCAGCCCGCTGAGCCCGGTGCCTCCGATCCCTGAGCAAAACAGTGAGAGCGGCTCCGCGCCCGCGGGCCGCGCCAAGCGCGCCAGCAAGCTCCTGCGCGCGTCGTCCAGGTTGCGCTCGATCACCCCGTCCCCCAAGGCCATGGCCTTACGGGACCTATCGGCAGGATCTCCCCCGGGGTTTACCTAAACCCCCACGGACCTTTGCAAGCAGGCTCGGGAAGGGCTAACCTCTGCGGCCCTGGAGGAAGTCATGGGTCAACGCAACCACGCGAACACCAAGCGCAAGCGCAAGAAGGCCTACCACAAGCGGCGCAAGCTCCGCTTGCGCGACGCGATCGAAGCGCTCAAGAAGCGCTAGCCCGCTAGAGCCCCGCCATGTCGGCGGAGCACGCGCACGAGCCCCTGGAGCCTTCCCTCGCCGCTGACGCGGACGAGTCTGGAGGGGGTGCAGGCTCCGATCGAGGGGACGCGAACCCCGGGGACCATTCGGGGCGGGCCCAGATCTGGCGGATCCTCGACGGACAGCCGGACAGCTCGGCGGCGGTCGTCGTCAGCCTCTCGATCCTGGCGCTGATCGTGCTCAACGTCGCGGCGACCATGCTCGAGACCGTGGACTCGATCCAGGCCGAGTTCGCCACGGCCTTCGAGGTGTTCGAGGTTTGCAGCGTGTGCGTGTTCACCGCCGAATACCTCCTGCGGCTGTGGAGCTGCACCAGCACCGAGGAGTTCCAGCGTCCGATCGTCGGGCGGCTGCGCTGGATGCTCACGCCGATGGCCCTGGTCGACCTGGTGTCGGTGCTCCCGTTCTTCTTGCGCGCGCTGACCCTGGACATGCGCTTCTTGCGCGCGCTGCGCCTGCTGCGCTTCTTCCGCTTGCTGAAGATCGGGCGCTACGCGCGCTCGATGCGGATCCTGCGCCGGGTGGTGACCTCGAAGAAGGAAGAGCTCCTGATCACGGGGTTCTTGCTCGGCGTGACCCTGATCCTCGCGGCGAGCGTCGTCTACTACGTGGAGCGCGACGCCCAGCCCGACAAGTTCTCGAGCATTCCCGAGTCCATGTGGTGGGCCGTGGCCACCCTCAGCACGGTCGGCTACGGCGACACCTACCCGATCACGACCCTCGGTCGGATCTGCGCGGGCATGATCGCGATCGCCGGGATCGGCTTGTTCGGGCTCCCAGCCGGGATCGTGGCCTCGGGCTTTCTGGAGGAGGTCGAGGCCGAGAAGCAGCGCAAGGCGCGCGCCGAGCCGCTCAAGGACGGGCACGCCTGTCCGCACTGCGGGGAGCCGATTCGGGTCACCCTCGGTTGAGTCAGTCCCCGGTGGGCAAGCGGAACACGTGGATCGACTCCCGGGCGTGTCGCGCCGCGTCCAGCGGGGCCGTGGGCCGGTCCGAGACCACGACCACGCGCTGGGCGTCGAGCCAGGCGACCCCCTCCATCACCGGATAGCGCGTCGTGCTGCCGTCTTCGGGGAAGCGGAAGGCGCGGCCCTCGTCCTCGAACTCGAAGGTGTCGGGGCGCAGCATGCCGACCCACAGCTGCGCGGAGGCCTGGGAGATCACGACGACCCGGTTGTCGCGGACGTCGATCCCGGAGTAGTCGGCGAAGAACGCGCGCTCGGGGAGGTCGATGCGCCCCACGGGCTTGAAGGACTTCTTGGTGCGGCGGAAGACCTCGATCCTGCCCTTGCCGCGCTCGCGGCCCGCGTCGTTGTCGCGGCCCGAGTTTCCCTCGAGCAGGACGAAGAGGTAGTCCTCGCCGTCCCGGTGCACGTGGGCGATCCCCTCGGCGCCCTTGCCCACGCCGTCGAGCTCGAGGTCGAGCCAGTGCTTGTCGTCGATGTCGAAGTCGTCGTCGAGCTCCCAGAGCCGGGGGGTGTCTTGCTTGCCCTTGCGCTTGACCCCCTCCTGGACGACGTAGAACCGACCCCGCCGCCGATCGACGGTGATCCCTTCGAAGTCGGAGCTGCCCTTGCCCTTGAGCTCGTGCGAGGAGACGTCGTCGGGGTCGAGGTCTGCCGGGATCGAGAGGATCGTGTGCGAGTTGTCGCAGACGACGAACACCCGCTGATCGACGAGCACGACACCGCTCGCCTCGTAGCGCTTGAGCTCGTCGCCGAAGAGGTCGGCGAAGGTCGACTCCCGCTCGAGGATCAGAGCCGGCCCTTCGCGGTAGCCCTTCGCGACCCCGGTCTCGTCGCCTTGCTCCCAGGTCTCGGTGACGGAGCCGTCTTCGAAGGTGTAGGTCGCGTGGAGCACGACGTCTTCGTCGGCCCCCAGGGCGCCCACGACGCCAGACGCGCGCACGTAGTCGATCTCGATCTGGCCGTCTCCGTCGTCGTCCGCCCGCGCGGCGAAGAGGGTGGTGGTCTTGGCGCCTTCGTGATCCCGCCCGGTGGTACGCTCCACACGCCAGCCCTGGGGGGTGCTCCGGATGAAGATCCGGGTCAGCATCGGCTTCTTGTCGACGTCACCGAACAGCCGATAGCTTCCTTCTTGCGCGAACGTGGCTGCCACGAGGATCAGGCCCAGGGAGAAGAAGCGATTCATGGCCGAGGAATAGCAACTCGCCGGCCAGCTAAGTAGTCTTGGATACATGGACTTACGGTGCGCCGTGAGACCGAATCGCGACCGAAGCTTCCCGATCGAGGGCAAGGCGACTGAGGCGAAACGCAAACGAGGCACCCCAAAGGGTGCCTCGATTGGGCGATACAGGGCTCGAACCTGTGACCTCCACGATGTCAACGTGGCGCTCTAGCCAACTGAGCTAATCGCCCTCAAGGGAGTAACGCTACCCGGTCGGGAGCTTCAGGTCAATCCTGCTCGCGCAACTCCGTGAGCTGCTTTTCGAGCTTGCGGACCCGGGTCCTGAGCTCGGGCAGCTGCTGCAAGCAGAGCTGCACCCGCTTGGCCCGCACGTGGGGCACGGCGCCGCTGGCGATGTCCATGACCCGCCCGCCGTCGGGGACGTCCTTGTAGAGCACCTTGGCGGCGGAGCCGACGATCGCGTTCTTGCCCACGGTCCGCGCTTGGCCGACCGCGGCGTCCTGGAGCAGGTAGGTGTCGCGGCCGATCTTGGCGCTGCCCCCCATGCGCGAGAAGCCGATCAGCATGACGTTCTCGTCGAGCTGGCAGCCGTGAGCCACGTGGCAGTGGTCGTCGATCTTGACCCCGACCCCGAGGTGGGTGTCCTCGAGGGCCCCGCGCGCGACGGTCGTCAGCGCGCCGACCTCGACGTAGTCGTCCAGCCGCACCCCGCCGATCTGGGGGATCCGAATGTGTCGGCCGTCGCGCTGGAGGAAGCCGAACCCGTCCTTGCCGACGACCGCGCCGCTCCACACGGTGACGCGGTTGCCGAGGACGCAGTGGTCGAGGATCGTCGCGTGGGGTTGGATCACGCAGCCCTTGCCCGTGGTCACCCCGCGGCCCACGTAGGCCAGGGGCATGACGCGTGTGCCCTCGCCGAGCACGGCCCCGGCGTCGACCACCGCCCCCGCTCCGACCGAGACCCCCTCACCGAGGGTCGCGCTCGGGTCGACCGAGGCGTTCGGATGCACCCCGGGCGCGGGCTCGGGGTGACGCTGGCTGTAGACCTCGCCCAGGAGGGTCAGCATGGCGCCCTGGGCGTCGCCGACCACGAGCACCGGAGCCTGAGCGCCGGGGATCGGCTCTTGGGCGATCACGACCCCGGCCTGCGAAGCGCGGGCGGCCTCGAGGTATTTGGGATCCCAGAGGAAGGCCAGGTCGTGGGGGCCTGCCTGGTCGAGGGGCTTGACCCCGCGCACGATCGTCTCGGCTGCCGCCGGGTCACTGAGCTTGCCACCCAAAAGCGCGGCCAACGCGCCGACGGGGATCTCCTGGTCCATGGTCGCTCCTCAGGGGACACAGCATGGAGCAAATGCCCCCTGGGTCAACCCGACCTATACTGGGGGCATGCTCAAGCACCACCAGGCCCGGGCCAACCTCTACCGCCGCCTCGCGGTCAGCCAATCGGCCGGGATCCCCCTCGCCCAGTCGATCGCGCGTCAGGGTGGGAGCGACGCCGGGCTGCTGCGCCCGGTGAGCGACGCGATCGGCGCTGGCGAGAGCGCGGGGGAGGCCTTCGCCGCGCTCCCGGGGATCAGCCCGCTCGAGGCCAAGGCGATCAAGGCCGGCGACCGCGCAGGCGCTCTGCCCGACGTGTTCAATCGGCTGGCGAACCTGCACGAGGAGCGCTTGGCGAACAAGCGCCAGCTGATCGTGTCGCTGGCCTACCCGGTGTTGCTGCTCCACGCGGCCTGTGTGCTGCCGGCCTTGCCCGCCCTGGTCCGCCAGGGCGGCGGGCTGAGCGCGTTCCTGATGGAGGGGCTGGGTCCCCTGGTCGCGGGCTACGTCGCGCTGGGGGTCGCCTGGGTCGGGCTCACCTTCGCGCGTCAGCTCCAGCTCCCGGCCCTCGAGGCGATCGAGCTCGCGCTCCCGCTGTGGGGCAAGTACGTGAAGCTCAGCGAGTGGGGCAACGGGTTCCGGGTGTGCGGGCTGCTCTACACCCACGGCGTGGGGGTGCTCGAGGCGACGCAGGCCGCGAGCCAGGCGGCCACGCGCACGCTCTTCGCCGACGCCTGGAGGCACATCGAGGCCCGGCTGCGCGACGGCGACTCCCTCGCCCAGGCCTGCAGCTCGGTCAGCGACTTCCCCACCGACGCCCTCGACTTGATCCAGACCGGGGAGACGTCGGGTCAGCTCGACACCTCGCTCGGCCAGCTGGAGCGCGACTACGAGGGCCGGCGGACCATGCAGCTGCGCTTGCTGATCGGCGCGGCGGCCACGGGCGCGTTCTTGCTCGCGGCGTGCATGGTCGCCTACACGGTGATCTCGTTCTACGTGGGGCACCTGAACCAGGCCCTCGACGTGCTCAACCCGCGCACGACTCGCCCCCGCTAGCGAGCCCTCCCGCGAGCCATCCGATGGGTCCGACAGGGCGGGGCGCTCCCCCCGCCCCAGGGACTGTTTCTCACTTTCCATAAGCTCAATGAATAAATGCTCAAGAAGCAAGGACTCAATATGTATGTGTAGTTGGAATCATCTACCACTACATGTAGTTGGCAATCGTAAGGCTAATATTTAAAGTTGTTTATGAGATAGTCTCTAACGAGACGATTTCGAACGAAACCCGAACGGATCGGCGATCCTTTGGGTCTCGCCACGCCGATACGTCTAGGATCTCTGCTAGGTCAGGATCCGCACCCGGCGAGAATTTCTTTTGTCAAGAATCAACGGCGGTTGAAAGTCCATGAAATAGAGGGATATAGTCCCACTGGTGACTCAGTCATCATGGACGCTTTGAACATGATGAAGGGGCGTGAGGACGAAACGAACGACCCAGGCGAGCTACCGTGTCGAGGCCGAAGAAGCTGTGGGGGGTTGGAGAGGTAACACAACATACGGGGCTTTCTCGCCAGACGATCCACAACTACGTGGTCCTGGGTCTGATCCGAGAAGTCCAACGATCCCCAGCAGGGTATCGGCAATTCGACGCCAGCGTCTTCAAGCGGCTGGCACGAATCGACGAACTAAAACGTAAGGGCAAACGATTGAAGGAGATAGTCGCGATCTTCAATCGACAACCGGACACGCGACGACGAGCAGTGGGAAGACGAGGGGGAACATAATGAACCGAAGCACGCGCTACCGTAGGGTCTCTGGCCGCTGGAAGACCACCCGCACCGGGCGTCCTGACCAGGACCCGATTGTGTTGTGGGAGGAATACCAGCGGACCGAGAGTCTGGAACTCCGCAACCAACTGATCGAGCACTACCTGCCGATCGTGCGCTACACCGCGGAGCGGATCGCCGCCGGCCTGCCCCACTCGGTGGACGTCGACGACCTGATGAGCGCAGGGCTGTTTGGCCTGATCGACGCGATCAAGAGCTTCGACCTGCGGCGCAAGGTCAAGTTCAAGACCTACTGCTCGTGGCGCGTCCGCGGCGCGATCCTCGACGAGCTGCGCGCGAACGACTGGGTTCCCCGCCAGGTGCGCAGCAAGGCGACCATGCTCGAGAGCAAGATGCGCGAGGCCGAGGAAATGCTCGGGCGGCCCGCCACGGACCAGGAGCTCGCGTCGCTGCTCGGCATGTCCCTCCCCGAGCTCGACAAGCTCATGCGTGACGCCAGCGCGACCACCGTCTGCTACCTCTCGGACACCGCCGGCGACGGCCCCGACGCCTCGCCGCGCTCGGACCTGATCGAGGACGCGACCTCGCGCGACCCGATCGCCGAGCTGCAGCGCAAGGACGTGCTCGAGGTGCTGACCAAGGAGCTGACCCTGCGCGAGCGCCTGATCGTGATCCTCTACTACTTCGAAGAGCTGACCATGCGCGAGATCGGGTTGACCCTCGACCTCTCCGAGTCGCGCGTCTGCCAGCTGCACTCGCGGATCGTGGCCCGGCTCAAGAGCAAGCTGGTCCGTCGCCAGGACGAACTCACCGTTTAGTTTTCCCTTCCTTACTTCCTGCCCTGATCGAGCGCGCGCCCCCGTCCAGGGGGCGCGCGTATGTACGTACTGCTGCGCCCGCGGCTTCGCTGGGGGAACCAAAGGCAGGAGCGGGGTTGCCCCCGCCCGTGATCTGCAGCAAAGGTCGAGGCGAGCCCCGCCGGGCGCGCCCCTCAGTCGCCGGCGGCCTTGGTCTCGACCCAGGCGGCTGGGATCTTCCAGGAGCCGCCCTCCTTGACCGCGCCCGGGATCTCGCCGTCGCGGGCCCAGCGGCTCACGGTGGCGGTGGTCACGCCGAGGCGCGTGGCGGCTTCGCGAGACGAGAGGAAGTCTGCGTCGGCGCTGGGCTCGAGGGAGCCTGAGATCCCCACCTGCGCGGGCTTCGACTCGGCGTAGGCGCGCAGGTCGAAGGGGGGGGCGGGCTGGAAGTGCACGTTGCGCTCCCAGGCGTCGAAGAAGCGCGCGTCGGTGAACAAAGGGTCGATCCCCGGGAGCGGCTCCATGGTGGGGAAGCTGAGCTTGATGTAGGTCGCGACCTCGTCGGGGGTGACCTCCCGGTCGGTGACGTCGAGGTCCTGGGGATACTCGGGCGGGGTCTCGCCCTTGGCCTTCATGGCCTCGGCCTCGAGGGCCTGGAGCATGGCGATCCGGGCCTTGTACTCGACCTTGGTCTTGGTCTTCTGCACACCCGCGTTGAAGATCTTCGCCAGCGCCTCCGGGTCGAGGCTCACCGCTTGCTCGAGCCGCGCGCGGACCTCGGCCAGGCTCAGGTCGCCGCTGCGGACGTCGGGGTCCTCCAGCATGTCGATCGCCTTGGGGCGGCTGCCGGCCGTCTCAGGGAGCAGCTCGTACTGCGGGGTGCCCTCGTAGACCTTGAGCTCCGCGAGCTGCGCCTCGTCGCCGTAGAGCGGGTTGCCGCCGACGAACACGAGCTGCACGTGCTCCTCGCGCGCCTGGATCAGGTTGCGGTAGGGGTCGGCGTCGATCGCGTCGAGGATCAGGAGGTCGGCGACCAGGCCCTCGCGGATCCGGCCCGCGTCTGCCTCCCAGCCGAGCATTTTGGCCGGGTTCACGGTGACCAACTCGACCAGCCCGCGGTCGCTGAAGGGCGGAGGCGAGCTCTGCTTGTTGACCTGATCGGCGACCTTGAGCTCCCACAGCAGGTTCTTGCTGCCCGAGGGCGCCCAGTCGGTGCCGAGCGCGATCAGGCCGTCGGCCGCGAGCACGTCGGCCACGTTGGTGGTCTTGCCGTAGAGCAGGAGGTTCGAGGCCGGCGACCACACCACCTTCGGCCCCTCGCCCGTGATCGCGCGCCATTGCTCGAAGTCTTCCTTGTGCATGCCGGTGCAGTGCACGCCCACGAGTCCGGGGAACACGAGGTCTGCTTCGACGAGCCCGGGGAGGTTGCGCGTGGTCGGCAACTCGTCGAAGGGCTTGCTCGGGTCGAAGCCTGGGTCGGACCACTGGTTCCGCGCGTAGTCGTCGATCCCCTCGGAGAGGTGCATGATCCAGGCCTGGAGCTGCTTGACCTTGGGGACCTCGGTGCCGAGCTTCTCGGCGAAGCGCACGTTCATGGTCAACGCGCTCTGCCCGACGTCGTCGCGACCGAAGTTCGCGTGGTCGACGTTGCGGACCAGGGTGCTCTTGATCGCAGGGCTGCCGGGGGCTCCCTGGACGGCGGTCGAGCCGCCCACGATCGCGCGGACCTCAGCGAACTTGAGCGCCTCGTCCATGTAGTTGAAGAACTTGCTGTGGGTGACCGCGACCCGCGGGTTGTTGACCTTGCCCAGGTAGGCGTCGCCTTGAGGCCAGTCGTGGCTGTTCTCCGCGTGCTCGGGGAGGTCATAGAGCGAGAGGAAGTTGTAGGTCATGTGGTCGTGGAGGTTGATCAGCCCGGGGTAGACGAAGCCCTCGGTCTTGACCACCAGGCAGCCGTCCGGCAGCGCTGCGCCCTTGGCGAGCAGGGACTCGATCCTTCCGTCGCGGATCAGGAGGGTCCCTTCGAACACCTCACGGGCGCTCCCCTCGGGCTCGAGGGTCACGAAGCGCCCCTCGATCGCGACCACGGACTTCGGCGTCCATTGGGCCGCGGCGAAGGCGCTGCTGAGCGCGCTGAGGAGCAGGATCAAGGAAAGCAGACGGGGAATGCGCATAACGGTCTCCGCTCCAGTCAAAGCAAGTCTCTTGCCGGGTCGCTCGAGGTGCCCGAGACGGACGCCCGACCGAGTTTGCTGGACCTACGTCAAGTCCCGGCAAACAAAGGAGCTAAATGAGACCCAGATCGCGGGAAACGGGCGGGGAGCGACCCGCTAGTGAGCCCCTAATGACGCGCTGAGCCGAAGCCGCCCACTCGCAGGCGCCCCTGCGAGCCAGGGGGGTCTGGACGGCCCTTCGGGGGCTCAGGAGCGCCAGGGCTCAGAACTCGAGGGAGGTCAGGTCCTCGCCGTGAGGGTCGAAGGTCGGCTGCGGCAGCGGGGGCGCGGTGCGCGAGGAGGTCCCCCGCCGCAGGCGCGTGCTCAGCGTGTCGAGCTCGTCTTCCTTGCGGATCATCTCCTCGGTCACCGCGTCGAGCTCGGCCTCGCGCTCGCTGAGGGTGTGCTTGAGCCCGGCGACCTCGGCCTCGAGGTCGGCCACCCGGCGCGCGAGCCGCCCGAGCTCCACGTCGCGCAGTGCGCTGACGGCCGCCTGCACGGCGGCCGGGTTCGCCAGGCTCGCCGCTTCGAGGGCGGCGCGCAGGCGACGCACCTCGTCTTCGAGCCGGGCGCGCTCGAAGGCCAGGGCCGCCGCGTCCGCGGGGACGGCTCCTCCGGGCAGGCCCGGGTCCACGAGGTCCCGCGGCAGCGGCTGCGTGCTGAGGGCGCTCGGGGGCAGCTGGCTTCCAGGCCTTGGCTCGTCCCGTCGAGTGCTCTCTTCGCTGGCGGGAGGGATCCGGCGCGGCGGGTCGGAGATCGGCAGGGTCCGCGCCTCGCCCAGGTCCTGGGGCTTGAGCTTGCGGAAGTCAGGCGGGATCTGGGAGGGCGAAGGGGTCACCGCGCGGCCGTCGCCGAGGATGTCGTTCAGGTCGTCGAAGCTGTCGCTCTCGGAGAGCAGGTTCGAGATCTCGCGGGGTGAGGGCCCTGGCAGGTTGAGGTCGGCGTCGCTCTGGATCTCGTTCAGGTTCAGCCGTGGCTGGCTGGCGCTCGACGGTGAGGGGGCGTCGCTCTCGGGCCGCGTCTTGCGCAGGTTTCCGCCCGGCCGGTCGGGGGCGCGGTTCCAGTCGAGCTCGTCGTCGTGCGGGTCCGACGAGAACGGGTCGACCGAGCTGTCCTCGAAGGGGTCGCGGGACTTCGAGCGCCCGCCCTCTCCGCTCCAGCCCTCCGCGCTGACGGTGGCCGCAGCGCTTGGCGCCAGGGCGTCGTGCCCTGAGCTGTGCATGAAGCCCTGGGCCGAGCTCACGTGCAGCGCTCCGGGCGGGGGGGCCAAGGGGTTCGGGGCGTTCGCCGAGGAGGGCGAGGAGTGCTCGAACAGCGCCTGGGAGTGGTCTTCGATCGGGGCCAGGAAGATCACGTGCGTCTTGCCGAGGAAGACAATGTCCTCGTGACGAAGCTGCTCGCGCTTCACGCGTTCGCAGTTGACGAAGGTCCCGTTGGTCGAGTTCATGTCCTCGATCCAGCAGGTCGCATCGCTGGTGTCGTAGACCACCTTCGCGTGATCCCAGCTAACCCAGGGGTCATCGATCGTGATTTGGGCCGACTGCCGGTGCCCGATCACCATCTCCTGCGCCGGCTCGATCTCGAAGATCGCGCCCTGGCGTTTCCCGTTGAGCACCTGCAGCCGAGGCAAGACGTCGTCCTCTTCCCCTGAGGGATCCCTAACTGCTCCTACTCTAGAGACATGAGGCCGAAGGCGCAAACCTGGGCAGGGGGTGAAACCTGCCCAGGACGCGCGAGGCCGCGAGCTCAGACCCCGGCGAGCAGACGGTTGAGGGTCGCGCTGGGCCGCATGGCCTGCTCGACCTTCTGCGTGTCGGGCTTGTAGTAGCCGCCGAGGTCCACCGGCGCGCCCTGGGCAGCGTTCAGCTCGCCGAGGATCTGCTCCTCGTGCTCCGCCAAGGCCTTGGCGATCGGGGCGAACTTGGCCGCGAGCTTGGCGTCCTGGCTCTGGGCCGCCAGGGCCTGGGCCCAGTAGAGCGCCAGGTAGAAGTGGCTACCCCGGTTGTCGAGCTCGTTGACCTTGCGCGAGGGCCCCTTGCGGTTGGCGAGCAGGGTCGAGGTCGCGTCGTCGAGGGTCTCGCCGAGGATCTTGGCCCCCGGGTTGTCGAAGGACTCGCCGAGGTGCTGGAAGCTGACCGCGAGCGCGAGGAACTCGCCGAGGGAGTCCCAGCGCAGGTGTCCCTCCGCGGTGAACTGCTCCACGTGCTTCGGGGCGGAGCCGCCCGCGCCGGTCTCGAACAGTCCGCCGCCCTGCATCAGCGGAACGATCGAGAGCATCTTGGCGCTCGTCCCGACCTCGAGGATCGGGAACAGGTCGGTCAGGTAGTCGCGGAGCACGTTCCCGGTCACCGAGATCGTGTCTTCGCCCCGGCGGATCCGCTCCACCGTGAAGCGCGTCGCCTCGACCGGCGAGAGGATCTTGATCTCGAGGCCGCTCGTGTCGTGGTTGGCGAGGTAGGTCTCGACCTTGGCGATCAGCTGCGCGTCGTGGGCGCGCTCCCGGTCGAGCCAGAACACCGCGGGGCTGCCGGTCGCCCGGGCGCGGGTGACCGCGAGCTTGACCCAGTCGCGGACCGGGGCGTCCTTGGTTTGGCAGGCGCGCCAAATGTCCCCGGCCTCGACCGCGTGGGAGATCAGCGTGTTGCCCGCGGCGTCGACCACGCGCACGGTGCCGGCGGCGGCGACCTCGAAGGTCTTGTCGTGCGACCCGTATTCTTCGGCCTTTTGGGCCATGAGCCCGACGTTGGGCACCGTGCCCATGGTCGCGGGGTCGTAGGGACCGTGCGCCTGGCAGTCCTCGACCATGACCTGATACAGCCCGGCGTAGGAGCTGTCCGGGATCACGGCCTTGGTGTCCTGCAGCTCACCCTTCGCGTTCCACATCTGCCCGCCGTCCCGGATCATGGGCGGCATGGAGGCGTCGATGATCACGTCGCTGGGCACGTGCAGGTTGGTGATCCCCTTGTCGGAGTTGACCATGGCCAGCGCGGGGCCCTTGGCGTAGACCGCCTGCAGGTCGGCGGCGAAGGCCTCTTGCTGGTCGGCAGGCAGGGTCGCGACCTTGGCGACCACGTCGCCGAAGCCGCTGCGCACGTCGACCCCGAGCTCCTCGAACGCCGCGCCGTACTTCGCGAACAGGTCCTTGAAGTAGACCTCGACCGCGTGGCCGAAGATGATCGGGTCGGAGACCTTCATCATCGTGGCCTTCATGTGCAGCGAGAGCAGGATCCCTGAGCTGCGCGCGTCCTCGACCTGGGCCTCGAGGAACTTCACCAGGGCGCGCTTGCTCATGACCGTGCCGTCGATCACCTCGCCCGCGAGGAGCTTCAGCCCGTCTTTGAGCACCGTCACCGCGCCGCCCTCGGCCACGTGCTCGATCCGCACCGTCGTCGCCTCGCCGACGCACACCGACTTCTCGTTGGCGCGGAAGTCGCCGCTGCTCATCGTGGCGACGTGGGTCGCGGAGTCCTTGGGCCAGGGGCGCATGCGGTGCGGGTTGTTGCGCGCGTACTCCTTCACCGCCTTGGGGGCGCGGCGGTCGGAGTTGCCCTCGCGCAGCACCGGGTTGACCGCGCTGCCCTTGACCTTGTCGTAGCGGGCCTTGGCGTCGCGCTCGGCGTCGGTCTGCGGCTCGTCCGGGTAGTCCGGGAGGTCGTAGCCCTGCGCCTGGAGCTCTGCGATCGCGGCCTTCATCTGCGGCATGGAGGCGCTGATGTTCGGGAGCTTGATGATGTTCGCCTCGGGGGTCAGCGCCAGCTTCCCGAGCTCGCTCAGGGTGTCGCTCACCCGCTGCTCGGGCTTCAAGCGCTCGGGGAACACCGCGAGGATCCGCGCGGCGAGGGAGATGTCGCGCAGCTCGACCGAGACCCCGGCCGAGGCTGCATAGGCGCGCACGATCGGCAGCAGCGAGTGCGTCGCCAGCGCCGGGGCCTCGTCGGTCATGGTGTAGAGGATCTTGCTCATCGCTGAGGCCTTCGTTGCGGTGCCCGCGAGCGGGCGCAGGGTTGGCCACGACCCGGAGGTCGAGGGCCGCAGACGTCGCCGCGCGCGGGCCGCGGCGGATTGGACGATGGTTAGTTGGCCTTGATCCCGCGCTCGTCGAGCACGCGGAGCAGGGTCGAGGCCAGGTCGGAGGGCTTCTGCGCCACGGCGACGCCGGCGTCGCGCAAGGCGTCCATCTTGGCGGCCGCGGTGCCCTTGCCGCCCGCGATGATCGCGCCTGCGTGGCCCATGCGCTTGCCAGGGGGCGCGGTCTGGCCGGCGATGAACGAGACCACCGGCTTGTCGTAGTTGCTCGCCTTGAGGTAGGCCGCGGCCTCCTCCTCGCCGCTGCCGCCGATCTCACCGATCATGATCACGGCCACGGTCTCGGGGTCCTCCCCGAACAGGCTCAGGGCGTCGACGAAGCTCGTGCCCACGATCGGGTCGCCGCCGATCCCGACGCAGGTCGACTGCCCGAGCCCGGCGCTGGTCACCTGCCACACCGCCTCGTAGGTCAAGGTCCCGCTGCGGCTCACGATCCCGATCTTGCCGGGCTTGTGAATGTAGCCGGGCATGATGCCCATCTTGATCTGTCCGGGCGTGATCAAGCCCGGGCAGTTGGGGCCGACGAGGCGCGTGGACTTGCCCTGCATGTAGGCGTTGACCCGCACCATGTCGAGGGCCGGGATCCCCTCGGTGATGCACGCCGCGAGGGGGACCTCGGCCGCGACCGCCTCGATGATCGCGTCGGCCGCGCCCAGCGCGGGGACGAAGATCATGGAGGCCGTGGGCTCGACCTTCTCCATGGCCTCGGCCACGGTGTCGAACACGGGGACCTTGTCGAGGATCGTGGTCCCGCCCTTGCCCGGGTGCACCGCGCCCACGAGGTTCGTGTCGCAGTAGGCCGCGCTGCGCTCGGCGTGGAAGGTGCCCGCGCGCCCGGCGCCCTGGAGCAGGAGTCGGGTCTTGGAGTCGATCAGAATGCTCACTTGGCACCTCCTGCAGCGGCGACGACCTTCTCGGCGGCGACCGCCAGGCCTGGGGCGAAGACGATCGGCAGCCCGCTCTCTTCGAGGATCTTCCGTCCGCGCTCGACGTTGGTGCCTTCCATGCGCACCACGAGCGGGACCTTGAGTTCGAGGGTCCGCGCCGCGGCCACGACGCCCTCGGCGAGGAGGTCACAGAGCAGGATCCCGCCGAAGATGTTGACCAGGATCGCCTTCACCTCGGGGTCGGAGACGATGATCTTGAAGGCCGCGGTGATCCGCTCCTGGGTGGCGTTGCCGCCGACGTCGAGGAAGTTCGCGGGCGTGCCGCCGGCGTGCTTGATCATGTCCATGGTCGCCATGGCCAGGCCGGCCCCGTTGACCATGCAGCCAATGTTCCCCGAGAGCGAGATGTAGCTCAGGTCGTGCTCGTGGGCCTCGTGCTCCTCGCGGGTCTGCTCGTGGGGGTCGTCGAGGGCCGCGATCTCCGGGTGCCGGGGCAAGCCGTTGTCGTCGAAGTTCATCTTCGCGTCGAGGGCGAGGATGTCGCCGTCTGCGGTCACCACCAGCGGGTTGATCTCGACCATCGATGCGTCGGTAGCGTAGAAGCAGTCGACGAGCTTGACCAGCAGCGCGCTGCACTGCTTGAGCGACTTGCCGGTGAGCCCGAGCTTCGACGCCATGCGCCGGGCCTCGTGGTCGAAGAGCCGGCTCTGGTCGGGGTCGGCGCCGGCGGTGAAGATCTTGTCGGGCGTCTTCTCGGCGACCTCCTCGATGTCCATGCCGCCCTCGGGGCTGACCATGAGCGTCGGGGTGCGGGTCGCGCGGTCGAGGGTCACGGCCGCGTAGAACTCCGACTTGATCGCGCAGCCCGACTCGACGAACACCTTGCGCACCTGTTGGCCGCTGGGGCCGGTCTGCTTGGTGACGAGGGTGCTCCCGAGCATTTGCTTGGCGACCGCGCCCGCGGTGGACTTGTCCTTGACCACCACCACGCCGCCGATCCCCTCGGGGCCGTGCTCCTTGAAGCGCCCCTTGCCGCGGCCGCCCGCGTGGATCTGCGACTTGACGACGACTACCGGGGTCTCGAGGCCGTCGGCCACGGCCTGAGCCTCTTCGGGCGTGTGCGCGACGCCGCCCTTCAGGACCGGGATCCCGAAGCGCCGAAAGACGTCCTTTGCCTGGAATTCGTGAATGTTCACGGGTGTACCTGCCCCTCGGTGAGGGGCGGATTGTAACGGCCCCGGCGGCCTCAGGCGAGGGTCGCGGGGCGCTTCGGGAGCAGGGTTTACGTGCCGGCAGGGCGCGGCTGGCGCGCGACCAGCGCCTCAGGGCTTGGGTCGCCGACGAGCATGTGCCCCGGGGCGTGGGTCCAGGCCCAGGGGAGCTCAGCGCTGGCGAGGGCGCCCTCGAGCGCGACCTGGGAGGTGACTCCACAGGGCCAGAACACGGGCACCTCCTCGGGGTGCACCGTGACCGCCTCGCCCCACTCGGGGGCGCCGAGGTCCTCGATCCCGAGCGCGGCCGGGTCGCCCGCGTGGATCGGGGGGCCGTGGCCGACCCACAAGGGCGCGCTGATCCGGCGCGCGTCCTCGACTCGTTCGGCCGGCATCGGGCGCAGGGTCACGACCAGCGCGCCGCCGAAGGGGCCCACCCCGGTGGTCGGGCGCGTGGTGCGGAACATCGGCACGTTCTTGCCCTCCTCGACGTGGCGCACCGGCACACCGCCGGCGACCAGGGCGCCCTCGAGCGAGAACGAGCAGCCGAGGAGGAAGGCCACGGCGTCGGGGCGCCACACCGCGTGCAGGTCGTCGACCTCGCGCAGCTCGCCGCCCTCGCGCACGCGATAGCGCGGGAGCGCGTCGCGCAGGTCGGCCCCCGGGGCGAGCACCCGCGAGCAGGGGTCACCGGGCGCGAGGCGCTCGATCAGCGGGCAGGGGCCGGGGTTGGCCGCGCAGTAGGCGGCGAAGGCGTCGGCGAAGGCCGCGGGGAGCACGACCAGGTTGGCCTGCACGTGGCCGTCGGCGATCCCGCAGGTCGGCCCACGGTAGCGCCCGCGGGCGATCAGACGCCGCAGCTCGCGGGGGGACATCTGCGCCCATTCGCGCGGGGTCGGCGTGTAGCCGCCGCCGCCTGGGGTCTCGAGCAGGACGCCGTCGCCGGCCTGCACGCGCAGCTGGACCTTCGCCGGCAGGCTCTGGCGGCCGCCGTCACGCAGCAACCAGTTGCGCCCCGGCGCGCCAGGCTCCGCGCCGTGCAGCCCAAAGGGCGCGACGCCGCGGCGCTCGGAGAGGATCGCCACCTCCAGCGGCTCGAGGAAGCGCAGCGCGCGCACGACCCCGTCGCCCCCGCGATACACGCCGGCGCCCCCCGACCCCCGGCGCACGCCGAAGCGCTCGACCCGCACCGGAAAGCGCAGCTCGAGCACCTCGGGGTCGGTGATCCGCGTGTTGGTCATGTGGGTGTGGACCGCCGACGCTCCGTCGAAGCCGAGCCCCGCGCCGGCGCCGCCGCAGATCGTCTCGTAATAGCCGAACCCAGGCCCGCCGAAGGTCAGGTTGTTCATCGTGCCCTGGGCGGCGGCGAGCTTGCCCAAGGCCCCGTAGAGCACGTCGACCACGCGCTGGGAGGTCTCGACGTTGCCGCCGACCACCGCCGCCGGAGGCTTGGGGTCGAGCAGCGAGCCCGGCGGGACGATCACCTCCAAAGGCCGCAGACAGCCTGCGTTGAGCGGAATTGGACGCGCGATCAAGGTGCGGAACACGTAGAGCGTGGCCGCGAGGACCACCGCCCGCGGGGCGTTGAGGTTGCCGCTCAGCGCGGGGCCGGTGCCGGTGAAGTCGATCCGCGCGGCGTCGCCCGCGATCGTGATCGCGACCTCGATCGGGGCGCCCTCGTCGAGGTAGTCGCGGAAGCGGTGCTCGCCATCGGGGAGCTCGGCGATCGCCGCGCGCAGGGCCGCCTCGGCGTCGTCTTGCACGTAGCCCATGTAGGCGCTGACCACCGCCAGCCCCTGCTCCTGGGCGAGGTCGGTGAGCAGCGCCACCCCGCGGGCGTTGGCCGCGACCTGCGCCTCGAGGTCGGCGATCATTTGCTCGACGCCCCGCACCGGATAGGGGCCCGCGAGCAGGGCCTCGCGCACCGCCGGGTGGCGGAAGCTCCCCTCGCGCACGAGGAGGAAGTCGTGCAGGCGCACGCCCTCCTCGTCGATGCTGCGGGAGAAGGGAGGCATGCTCCCGGGCTGGATCCCGCCCACGTCGGCGTGGTGTCCGCGGCTGGCCACGAAGAACGCAGGGCGCTCGCCGCCGCAGAACACGGGTGTGATCACGGTCACGTCGGGGAGGTGCGAGCCCCCGGCGTAGGGGTCGTTGGTCAGGTAGACGTCGCCCGGGCGCAGGTCGGCGCCCCGGCTCTCGAGCACCGCGCGCACGGCCTCGCTCATGGCGCCCAGGTGCACCGGAATGTGCGGGGCGTTGGCGATCAGCTGACCGCCGGCGTCGAACACGGCGCAGGAGAAGTCGAGGCGCTCCTTGATGTTCACCGACAGGCTCACCCGCTGCAGGGTCAGGCCCATTTGGTCCGCGATCGACATGAAGCGGTTGGCCATGATCTCGAGGAACACCGGGTCGCAGCGCTCGGGGGCGCGGAGGGTCGCGGCGGGGGCGTCGCGGGTCAGGATCAGGCAGCCCTCGCCGTCGAGACGCCCGCGCCAGCCGGGGTCGATCACGACGGTCGCCACGGCGTCGATCAC
>JAGQRJ010000010.1 GCA_020425635.1 Planctomycetota bacterium
AGGGCTTCGTCAAACCGGCCTAGCTTCTGCGGGCCCTGGCTGCCTTGGTCTCGGGGAGAGGCCGACGCGGGGGTGCGCGACGGCGGGCGGAGGCAAGCTCCGCCCCTGCGGCTTGGTGGCCTGAGGTCTCGGTCTCTGCCTCGGCTCCTGGGACGCTACGGCAGGCCGAGCTTGCCGGGGTTCATGAGGTTCCCCGGATCGAGGGCCTCCTTGACCGAGCGCAGCACGTCGTGGAGCGCGCCGTGGCTCTCGCGCAGGGCGTCGCCCTTGAGGGTGCCCACGCCGTGGTGGTGACTGACCGCGGCGCCGCAGGCGAGGACCGCGTCGAGCCCGGCCTTCCAGGCGCGGCGGTAGCGGCCGAAGGTCGCCTCGGGCTCGTCCTCGCGCAGCGCGGCGAAGGTGAAGTAAATGCTGCAGCCCTCGGGGTAGGCGTGGGAGAAGTGCGCCATGATCAGGGCGTGCGGGGCCACGGCCCGGCGCACGGCGGTGTGCAGCGCCTCGAGCCGGTCCCAGGTGGTCGCGACCTCCATGGTGTCGACGAAGCCGCCCTGGGCGTAGACCCCGCTCTGCTTGAACGAGACCGAGAGCCGGTTGCGCCACCAGCGCTCGGCGGGCTCGGGGCCGTTGGCCTCGCCCTTGGCGGCGAGGCAGGCGCGGGTGAACAGCGCCTCCTCGGCGCGCACGAGCTCGGGCTCGCCCTCGAAGGTCGTGACCAGCAGGCAACCGACCCCAGGCAGGGTCTCGGCGTAGCGGTTGACGAGCTCGGGGTTCGCGAGCGCCACGTGCTCGAGCTGCTTGCCGAGGTCGCCCAGGGCGCGGCCGAGGGTGCTCAGCAGGCGCCGCGGCGAGTAGACGCTCAGCGGCCAGATCGAGCCCACGCTCCCCGCGGCGTCGTCGGCTTCGCGGGCCTCGTCGCTGGCCGGCGCGGGGTCGCCCGAGCGCGCGACGAGCAGGGTGTCGAGGGGGTCGTAGAGCCGGACCGCCGCCGGCCGCGCCCCCGTCTGCAGGCCTTCGCGGATCCCGGCGAAGGCGTCGGCCAGGGTCGGGAAGGTGAAGCTCGCGAAGGCGCGCCGCGCCGGGAGCCGCGCGAGACGGAACACGACCGCGGTCACTACGCCGAGCACGCCCTCGGAGCCGACGAAGACCTGGTTCCAGTCGGGGCCGGTGGCCGCCCGCGGCGCGAGGGGCGTGCGCACCAGGCGCCCGTCGGGGAGCACCACCTCGAGGGCCATGACCATGTCCTCGATCTTGCCGTAGCGCCCGCTGAGCTGGCCGGCCCCTCGGGCCGCGACCCAGCCTCCGACGGTCGAGCAGGTGATCGAGGAGGGGAAGTGCCCGAGGGTCAGCCCCGCGCGCTGCATGCGGTCTTCGAAGAGCTGACCGTTGACCCCCGCCTCGACCTCGACGTAGAGCGACTCGGGGACGAGGGTCCGGATCCGGTCGAGGCGCTTGAGGTCGAGGGCGATCCCGCCCCGGATCGCGACGCTGCCGCCGCACACGCCGGAGCCCGCGCCCCAAGGGACCAGCGGCACCTCGGCCTCCCGCGCCAGGCGCACCGCGGCCTGGACCTCGGCGACCGTGCCTGGGCGGACCACAGCGTCGGGGGCGCGAAAGCCGCTCAGGTCCCAGCGCCCGCTGTTGAAGGCCAGGTGCCCGAGGGTCGAGAGGTCGCGGCGGTAGGCCTCGAGCACACTGGGGTCGAGGAGCACGTGCTCCGACCCCAACGCGTCGCGCAGGCCGGTGAGCAGGGGGTCGGGGAGGGTCATGCGGCGAGGTTACGCCGTGGCCCGGGGAACTGCTACTGTAGGGGCGCACCGGAGGCTGCCGTGGCCGAGGAACCGACGAGCGAAGAGACCGCCGAAGGCGAGGTCCCCAAAGGGGTCGGCGGCTACCTCTACCGCCTGGCCCTGGCCGGGGTGGGCGCGGTCATGCTCGCCCAGGAGGAGCTCGAGGCCCGCTTCAAGCGGCGCGTCGAGACCCCCAGCCACGAGGGCGAGCCGCTGCCCCCCGGCGCGCAGGGCTCCGTGGCGACGCCCTTCGACTCCGACGCCGCCCCGATCGAGGGCGGCGCCGACGAGGCGCCGGGCGAGCCCGCGGCAGACGGCTCCGAGCCGCCGCGGGCCGCCTTCTTCAGTCAGATCGACGCCACGGTCGCGAACTTCCTGCACAAGCTCGTCCCCGGCCGCGCCGAACTCGAGGCCCTGAGCGCCGAGGTCGAGGCCCTGGCCGCCGAGGTCGAGGCCCTCAAGCGGAGCTGACCGGCTCGCGCCCCACGTAGCGGGCCCGCGGGCGGATCAGGCGGCCCACGCGCCGCTCCTCGAGCACGTGCGCCAGCCACCCCGCCACCCGTCCGCAGGCGAAGGCGGCGGTGAACCCCTCGCGAGGCAGCCCGATCGCCTCGAGCAGGGTCGCGGTATAGAACTCCACGTTGGCCTTGAGCGGCCGCGTCGGATAGCGCGCGGCGAGGACCTCCTCCGCCGCCCGCTCCACGCAGCTCGCCAACGCGAGCCGCCCGCGGACGCCGGGGCTCTCGGCGCCGAGCTGCCGGGCGGCCTCTTCGAGCACGGTCGCCCGGGGGTCGCGCGAGCGGTAGACCCGGTGCCCCATGCCCATGATCCGCCTGCCGGCGCCGAGCTCGCCCTCGACCCAGCGACGGGCGACCTCGGGGTCGGCCACGCCCACGGCGTCGAGCATGTCGAGCACGGGCCCCGGAGCGCCGCCGTGGAGCGGCCCCTTGAGCGCGCCCAGCGCGGCGACCACCGCCGAGACCGCGTCCGAGCGGGTGGAGGCCACGACCCGCGCGGCGAAGGTCGAGGCGTTGAAGCCGTGGTCGACGACCGTGACCCAGTAGCGCTCGAGGGCGCGCGCCCGCGCGGCGTCGGGCGCCCCACGCAGCAGACGCACCACGTCGGCTCCGTGCTCCGCGGCGGGGTCCGGCGGGAGGGGCGCCTCGCCGGCCCGCAGCCGGCTCCAGGCGGCGAAGAACAC